>JAOUGZ010000637.1 GCA_029865405.1 Betaproteobacteria bacterium | reverse complement strand
GGCACGCTGTTCACCCTGTTCGTGATTCCGACGGCCTACACGCTGCTCACGCGCGAGGCGCGGCAAGCACAGCCCGCAGTGGGCGGCGCGATGAAGACGGGGGAGGCATGAGCGAAGCATTGTTCAAGGACGACACCGCGCTTGTCACCGGCGCATCGAACGGCATCGGGCGCGGCATCGCCGAGGCGCTCGCGCGCGAGGGCGTGCGCGTGCTGCGCGCCGACCTGAAGGGCTCGGACCTGGACGTCGATCTGTCGCGGCCGGGAGAGGCCAGGCGCCTTGCGGCCGAGGCGATCGCGAGGCTCGGCAAGGTGTCGATCTTCGTGCACAGCGCAAGCCCGCGGCGCCGGGAGGAGGACACCGCGCTCGAGGTGAGCGAGGAGACCTGGCGCGCGATGCAGGAAGTGAACCTTAACGCGGGTTTTCTCCTCGGGCAGGCGCTCGGACGCCACATGCGCGAGCACAAGATTCACGGGCGCATGCTCTACATCACGTCGCTGCATGCGTACGCGCCTCGCAACCTGCCGCATTACAGCGCGGCGAAGGCCGGGCAGACGATGCTGGTGCGCGAATTCGCGCGTGCGCTCGGTCCCGACGGCATCCGCGTGAACGCCATCGCGCCGGGCGCGATCCCGGGCGGCGGCTTCGACGCGTCCAAGAACCCCGGGCTGCTCGCCACCATTCCGATGGGGCGCTTCGGCACGCCGGCCGATATCGCATCGATGGCGCTCGCCGTGCTCTCGGAGCGCTTCGGCGCCTACGTCACCGGCGCGACGATCGCCGTCGACGGCGGCATCGCGCAGCACAACTGGATCGAGCGGCGCTGATGGCGCGCTCCCGGTACCACATCCGCCAGGCCGACGTCACGCCGTACTCGCCGGCGAATCACACCGGAACCAAGAACTTCCGCCTCATCGGCCGCGAGACGGTGGGCGCGAAGCAGGTCGAGATGCTGATTGGCGAAGTGGAGCGCGGCAAGGGCGCGCTGCCGCACGCGCATCCCGGCATCGAGCAGGTGTGCTACCTCCTGGAAGGCGCGGCGCGGGTCGAGGTGGGCGGCGAGAAATTCGAGCTGGCGCCGGGCGAAGCGTGCTTCTTTCCCGCGGATACGCCGCACGTGTTCACCGCCACCAGCGCGCGCGCGAAGGTGATGGTGATCTACGCGCCACCGTACGAGGAAGACCCCGCGAGGCGCAGGACGTAGCGTGGACTTCGCCTTCACCGACGAGCAGGACGCGATCCGCGAGGCCATCGCCAAGATCTGCGCGCGGTTTCCGGACGAGTACTGGATGAAGAAGGACAAGGCGGGCGGCTTTCCCGCCGAGCTGCACCAGGCGCTGGCGAAGGATGGCTGGCTCGGCATCGCCATGCCGGAGGTCTGCGGCGGCGCGGGCCTGGGCATCACAGAGGCCGCGGTGATGATGCAGGCCATCGCCGAGTCGGGCGCCGGTTTCTCCGGCGCCTCCGCCGTGCACATGAACATCTTCGGCCTCAACCCGGTGGTCAAGTTCGGCACCGACGAGCAGAAGAAACGCATGCTCCCCGGCCTCATCGCCGGCAGGGAGCGCGCCTGCTTCGCGGTCACCGAGCCGAACACCGGCCTCAACACTCGCAAGATCAAGACGATGGCGAAGAAGGACGGCAAGCGCTACGTCATCTCGGGGCAGAAAGTGTGGATCTCCACCGCCCAGGTCGCCGAGAAGATCCTCGTGCTGACGCAGGCCGAGGCCGGGCTCACGCTCTTCTATACGGATTTCGACCGCAAATACATCGAGGTGCGCGAGATCGAGAAGATGGGCCGCAAGGCCGTGGACTCGAACCAGGTATTCTTCGACGGCCTGCCGGTGCCCGAAGCCGACCGCATCGGCGAGGAGGGCAAGGGGTTCGAATACATCCTGCACGGCATGAACCCGGAACGGATCCTCATCGCCGCGGAATGCGTGGGCCTCGGCCGTTGCGCAGTGCAGCGCGCAGCGAAGTACGCGAACGAGCGCATCGTCTTCGATCGCCCGATCGGCAAGAACCAGGCGATCCAGCACCCGCTGGCGGCGAACTGGATGGCGCTCGAGGCGGCAAACCTGATGGTGTTCAAGGCGGCATGGCTCTACGACCAGGGCAAGGCGAGCGGCGCCGAGGCGAATGCCTCGAAGTACCTGGCCGCGGAAGCGTGCTTTGACGCCTGCCAGCAGGCGGTGATGACGCACGGCGGCTACGGCTACGCCAAGGAGTATCACGTCGAGAGATACCTGCGCGAGTCGTTCGTCGGGCGCATCGCGCCGGTGAGCCCGCAGATGATTCTCTGCTTCATCGCCGAGCGGGTTCTCGGGCTGCCGAAGTCGTACTAGCCGCGCGTGACTTATGACCGGCGGCGCGCGGTCGTCTGGCCGCTTC
>JAOUGZ010000635.1 GCA_029865405.1 Betaproteobacteria bacterium | reverse complement strand
GCGCGCACGGCGAGCCGGGTGACGTCGGCAAAGTTGAACATGTGCGGCCCGGTGACCACGGGCACGCCCGCCGCGCAGCCTTCGATCAGGTTCTGCCCGCCCAGCGGCTCGAAGCTGCCGCCGATGATCGCGACATCGCACATCGCGTAATAGAAGGCCATCTCCCCCATCGTGTCGCCCAGGTAAAGTCGCCGCCCCTCGTGCGGCGCTTCGCCCAGGCTGCGGCGCGCCACAGTGAATCCCATGCGCTCGGCGAGCGCCGCCACCGCGTCGAAGCGCTGCTGGTGGCGCGGCACGAGTACGATCAGCGTCGCGTCCCCCAAGAGGCCGGCCTGCTCGAGCAAGCGCTCTTCCTCCCCTTCGCGGGTGCTTGCCAGCAGCAGCACCTTGCGCTGGCGAAGCGCAGCGCGGAACGCCCGGCCTTCGGCCGCTTTCGCGGCATCGGGCTCGATGTCGAACTTCAGATTTCCGGCGACGGCCACGTCCTGCGCCCCGAGCCGTGCGAGGCGCCGCGCGTCGGCCGGGCCCTGCGCACAGGTCGCCGCGAGCGAGGCAAACGCCGGCCGCGTCAGCAGACCGAGCCGCTGGTAGCCGCGCGCGGAGCGATGCGACATGCGCGCGTTGGCGAGCACCATCGGCACGCCGTACTGCCGGCAGGCCTGCATCAGGTTCGGCCAGATCTCGGTTTCCACCAGCACGCCCAGGCGCGGCCTGAAGTGCTCGAGAAAGCGCCGTACGGCGACCGGGTAATCGTACGGCAGGTAGGCCACGAGCACCGATTCGCCGAACACCTGCTTGACGGTCTCGCGTCCGGAGGCAGTGAGGCAGGTGACGAGCACATCGTGGTCCGGATACTCACGCTGCAGTGCGCGCGCGAGCGGCGCGCTGGCGCGCACCTCGCCCACCGACACCGCGTGCAGCCAGAGGAGCCTGGGCTTCGGTTCGAGCTCGCTCGCGCCGAAGCGCTCGGCGACGCCCGCGCGGTACCCCGGCTCGCGCCGCCCGCGCCACCACAGGCGCGCGAGGATCCACGGCAATGCCGCATAGAGCAGCCAGGTGTAGAGCGTGCGCAAGGTGCCCTATGATATGAGAAACCCCTTCGGATCCCTGCGATGCGCGTTCTACTGACGGGCTGCGCCGGCTTCATCGGCATGCACTGTGCGCTGCGCCTGCTGGCGCGCGGCGACGACGTGCTGGGCGCGGACAATCTTTCGCCGTACTACGCCGTGGCGCTGAAGGAAGCGCGCCTGGGCCGTCTCGCGGCCGAGCGCGGCTTTCGTTTCGAGCGCGTCGATCTCGCGGACGCCGGGGCCTGCGCGCGCCTGTTCGAGACGGCCCGGCCCGAGCGCGTGCTGCATCTCGCCGCGCAGCCGGGCGTGCGCTATTCGTTCGAGAACCCGTCGTCCTACGTCCAGTCGAACCTCGTCGCCTTCGCCAACGTGCTGGAAGCCTGCCGGCGCCACGCGCCGCGCCACCTCGTCTACGCCTCGAGCTCGAGCGTATACGGCGCGAACGCGAAGCTGCCGTGGTCCGAGACCGACAACGTCGACCATCCGATCAGCCTGTACGCCGCGACCAAGAAGGCGAACGAGCTGATGGCGCACGTCTACAGCCACCTGCACGCGCTGCCGGCGACGGGATTGCGCTACTTCACGGTCTACGGACCCTGGGGCCGGCCGGACATGTCGCCGATGCTCTTTGCCCGCGCCATCCTGGAAGGCAAGCCGATCCAGGTATTCAACCACGGCGACATGCAGCGCGACTTCACCTACATCGACGACGCAGTGGAAGCCACCGTACGCGTGCTCGACCACGCGCCCGCGGGCACGCCGCCTGCGCGCGTGCTCAACGTCGGCAATCACCAGCCGGTGCCGCTGCTCGACTACATCGCGCTGCTCGAAGCGGCGCTCGGCCGCAAAGCCGTCAAGGAAATGCTGCCGATGCAGCCCGGCGACGTGCCGGCGACCTACGCCGACACGCGCGCGCTGCAGGCGGCGGTGGGCTTCGCGCCGGCGACGCCGCTCGCGGATGGCCTCGCGCGTTTCGCCGCGTGGTTCAAGGGTTACCACCAGCCGTAGCGTTGCCCGGCGCCGGCGCATATTCCGGCACCCACGCCCGCAGGCGTTCGCGCACCGCTTCCGGCCCCGGGTCGCGCGCCGCGGCGATCCAGGCGAGCGCCTCTTCGAGCAGCGCGTTGTCGGCGCTCCCTTGCGCGCGCGCCACGCGCAGCTTGGGGTGCGGCGTGGGCAGCGTGTGCTCGGCGTCGGCGAGCAGTTCTTCGTAGAGCTTCTCGCCCGGGCGCAATCCCGTGTACTCGATGCGGATATCGTCCTCGGCGAGGCCCGAGAGCCGGATCAGCTGGCGCGCCAGCTCCACGATCCTCACCGGTTCGCCCA
>JAOUGZ010000110.1 GCA_029865405.1 Betaproteobacteria bacterium | reverse complement strand
GCTGTTAAGCGGCAACGCTAGCCTAAAGGTGCCGCTGAGGGCAGATGCTGCCGCTGAACACCGCCCAACATTGGGCAGCTGCTGCCTTGGCCTGGCGGGTACCACCTTGGAAGCGGTGATGCGACCGAACTCGCGTATGACGAGAAACGGGGCGCCTTTGCTTGGGAGCCTGCCTTCGCTGATCAGGGTGCTTGGCATGTGCTCTGCGTGTTGCCGTTTAACGTTCACGCCCACCGGCGCGGGCCCGGTGGGACTTGCCAAGCACAGCCGACGCGCCCGCGTCCGCGTGCGGCGTGCTGTTAGAGCGCAGTCGCGCTACTAGGGCGATGCTTTCCATTGCTTGCGCGTTGCCCATACGATGACCCATGTGAGAACCCAGGATATGAGGAGGAACCCGAGCATGTCGTAGGGCTTGTCAGGATTGCCAATTGACGCGGTGATGACCGCCACGACCACGTAAGGAAGTGCCTGCCATACGTACCGATACCGCGTTGGCCGGGCAGCCGCAATTGCCACAGTTGTCAGATAGATGAGCGAAACCGGAAGCACGATCAGGAGCGTCTTGAGATCGGTGACCACTGCGCTCTAACGTTCGCGTTTTGCCGCGCCGCGCGCAGCGCGTAGCGCGGAGTGAAAGGCGTCGGTCAACAACGCGCTGTTAGACCTGTTCACGTCGCTTCCCACTGACGTAAGACCACACACCGCCACCGATTAGACATGCAACAAATATCGCGCCCGCGATTGACGCGCGATCTAGGCCCGTCGGTAGGTATGCCCAAGCGAGCCATGCCCCGACAAGACCAACGATCACGCCAATCCAGAGCTTGGGTCCGGCAAGCAAGAGGTCTAGGAACTCTGACATATCGGTTCCGTTAGAGAACAGGTCTAACGTGCCCGGTAACCGGCGCGCGCAGCGCGGTCGCTAGCAGGCGCCGGCACGTCGCGCGCGTCCGCGTTGACCGGGGGGTTAGTGCGCATTGAAGTAGAAGCCGATGCCATAGATTGCGCCGAGCGCAAGAAGGACCGCAACCAGGCCGATGAGCACAGCATAGTTGCGGTAGACATAGCACTGCGAGTTCTCGTAATAGAACACCCAGCCACCGTGAAGCTTTGGTGGGGCTTTGGCAAAGCTGCGCGCTTCGCCAACCCTAATACGGCCACGCGAGAGAGCCAGAACGATCATGGAGCCCAGCGCAAGTACGAGACCCTCAAATCCAAGCTGGAGCACGATAGTCACGCCGAGGATAATGGCTCCGAAGATCCAGACACTGGGCGACGTAAGGAAATCCATGCGCTATAACGTTCACGCCCACCGGCGCGCGCCCCAACGGCCTTAGCAGGCGCCGGCACGTCGCGCGCGTCCGCGTGGGGCGTGCTGTTAGAGCGCAACGGTAGAGGACGTTGAATCACTGCTCGGCTGCCGCAGCGGGAACAGCACCTGGGAACCACCAAAAGATGACTTCGGTGAGCACCATTGCAATTACAAGTGACGCGACAAGTTGATTGTCGTTCGCCCACTTGGTGATGGTCCCGACGATGAGAAATAGGGCAATCAATGCGAAGTGGGCAAACATGAAGGCAGTGCCGTGACTAAAGCGAACCTCCAGATCGCAAGAGCCGCAGCGCATTCGGTAGAAGCCGGCGCGCACCTTGGCGTAGTAGCGCCATGCACTTAGCTTCCGGTGGCAGCGAGGGCAGGACGCCATATTGCGCTCTAACGTTCGCGTTTTGCCGCGCCGCGCGCAGCGCGTAGCGCGGAGTGAAAGGCGTCGGTCAACAACGCGCTGTTAGACGGCGGCCGATAGCGTACCGCGGACATGACCTATGAAAATCCTGGCACGAAGAGGAAAAGAAGCAGCAGGATGAACACACCAAAGAGCCAGAGCTTGAGCGCGCGGTTGGTAAAACCTGTGGGGGTCTGCCCCGTGGGGTCGCCGAGCGGGAACATGCGGAAATAGACCTTGGCGCCAGGTGCATCCGGGTTCCGCCAGTAGTAGATGCCCACGAACACTAGGACGACTAGGCAGAAGAGACCCCATGCGATGTGCCAGTTCTCCGCGAGCCATTCCATGCCGCCGTCTAACGTTCGCGATGACGCGCACCGAGCGGAGCGCGCAGCGTGAAGCAAAAGGTGTCGTCGTCCATCGCGCTGTTATGCGGCATTCACGCCTGCTGGACTTCGGGATCCACCCGTAGATATCCGTAGGCATCGATACGAAACCGGCCTGCCTCGAGTCGCTGCGCCAGAGACGATAGCCACGCCTCATAGCTGGCCCCGAGACCGCGCTCGATCTCGCTGTCATGGATATGGCACACCACTTCTCCCGTTCGGCTTCCCAACGAAGGATCCATATCAACGCAGAGCTTGTCGCCTTCAGCATCCGTGAATGGAATGCAACTGGTTTTCCACCACGGGCCCTGGCCTGGAGCTGCACTGGCTCGGTTCTCCTCGTCCATTTCGGTGACCATCCTCCAACGGTCTGCAATCTCGACAGTGTTGAGAAGCATTCCCCCATCGCAGAACGAATGGCAGCCCGTAGGATCGCTTTGACCGTCATGTACCCTCAGTGACGCTCGAAGATCCGCTGGCAATGCTTGGCGTATGGCCGCCTCCAAAGCTGCGACTTGCTCCTCGGTTGCAGGTGGCGCAAGCGTCGCTGCAGCTTCGGGAGCATGCCGCTCTAGCGCGCGCTCGATGCGTTGCCAAAGGTCGCCAATGCTTGTGTCGGGCATGCGAACCTCTCTATGCCGCATAACGTGCCGCATAACCCGCCCGCAACGCGAGAGCGGAGCGGAGCAGGTGAGGGTCGGGGTTCATGCGGGTGTTAGGTGGCATGCGTTTAGAGCGGATTCTTGTGCCCACACTTCTCGCATACCAAGAAGGTTTGAAGTGGCTCAACCTTGACCCGGGCGGCTTCGAAGCCGCTGACGCGGACCTTGGCGCCAGACCGCACTGAGCCACCCGCAACATACGGGAGCGAGCGCGTGCCAATGGACACGAGCTCGTTGGACCGAACTTCGCCCTCGGCACCGAGGGCAATGCGAACAAGGTCTGAAGCGCCAGGAACCCTCAGCACAAGCGCCGGCCCTTTAAGCCCTGCGAAGCGACCAACCATGAACACGGCAAAGCGCTCGTTCTCGCCAGCGATGCGGATAGACAGCACCACATAGATGACCGCAACAGCAACCAGAATCAGCAGACCGTAGTCCATTGTCATGCCACCTAACGTTCAATAACCAGCATAAAGTGCGGCATATCATAGACGCGTTCTTCCATTAGCGCTGTCAACCCTTCCTGCAATCAACGCGTTACGGATATGTATGCATATCCAGTACCCGTGATAGGCCGCAGGAAATGGGACAACCCTCTGAACTACCAAAGGTATCTTCCGGCTCGATAGCTCAACCCCGGCTGCGCGACCGCTTCCGCGGCGAGATTCGCAAGCGCGGCTATAGCCGCAGGACCGAGAAGTCTTATTGGTTCTGGATCCGCTGGTTCATCTTCCACAACGGGACGCGGCATCCCGCCGAGCTCGGCGCGCGCGAGGTCGAGGCCTTTCTGAGCTGGCTCGCGGCGGAACGCAATGTCGCGGCCGCCACGCAGAATCAGGCGCTCGCGGCGCTGCTGTTTCTGTACAAGCAGGTGCTCGGACAGGACCTCCCGTGGTTCTCCAGCATGGTGCGGGCAAAGCGGCCGGTGCGCGCCCCGGTGGTGCTGACGCAGGCCGAGGCGGCGCGGCTTCTCGATCAGTTGCAGGGCGTGAAATGGCTGATGGCGAGCCTGCTGTATGGCGCGGGGTTGCGGCAGATCGAGTGCCTGTCGCTGCGCGTCAAGGACGTGGACTTCGCCTACCGGCAGATCACGGTGCGCGACGGCAAGGGCGGCAAGGATCGGGTGACGATGCTGCCCGAGCAGGTGGTGCAGCCGCTGCAGGCGCACCTGGGCCGGGTGCGCGCGCTGCACCGGCGCGATCTCGCGGCCGGGCACGGCGAGGTGTCGTTGCCGAAGGCGCTGTCGCGGAAGTACCCACGCGCAGCGTGCGAGTGGCACTGGCAATTCGTGTTTCCCTCGAAGAACCTGTCCGCGGATCCCGAGTCCGGTGTGATCCGGCGTCACCACGTGTTTCCCGACACGCTGCAGCGCGCCGTGAAGGGAGCGGCGAGGGCGGCGCGCATCGTGAAGCCGGTGAGCTGTCACACGCTGCGGCATTCGTTCGCGACGCACCTGCTGGAGGCGGGCCACGACATTCGCACGGTGCAGGAGCTGCTCGGGCACGCGGACGTGTCCACGACCATGATCTACACGCACGTGCTGCACCGGGGAGGGCGGGGCGTGAAGAGCCCCCTGGACCGGCTCGGGCAGCCGCAGGCCGCCTACGCGGCGACCCGCTGACGCACTAGCCCTCGCCCGGCACGCACCAGTCGAGCCCCACGGCCTCGCCGCGCCAGACGTTCTCGTGGCGCACGCAGTCCACGAGCTCGCCGAACGCGAACAGTCCCAGTACGGTGAGCGCGCCGCAGGCGAAGGCGAGGACGTGGTCGGACCAGGCAAGGATGCGCCGCTCCTCCTCGGTGTTCAGTCCCCACTTCGAGGGAAAGACGAAGGGGCGGCCGGCGACGGCGTGGCTCGCCATGTCGCACAGCAGGTAGGCCACGGCGCCCGCGATCGGGAGCGACAGGAGCGCCGACAGGGTATGCAGCGGCGCGAGCAGGAGAGCGAGCACGCCGAGCGCGCCGGCGACGAGAAAGAAGCGCCGGTTGCGGGGGTCCTCGAAGAGGTGCGTTTCCAGCGCCATGCGCGCCCAGCGCGCTCAGCTGAACGCTGGTATCCCCGTGATCGCCCTTCCCAGGATCAGCGCGTGGATGTCGTGCGTGCCCTCGTAGGTGTTCACCACTTCCAGGTTCACCACGTGGCGGATGACGCCGAACTCGTCCGAGATGCCGTTGCCGCCGAGCATGTCGCGCGCGGTGCGCGCGATGTCGAGCGCCTTGCCGCAGGAGTTTCTCTTCAGGATCGAGGTGATCTCGGGCGAGGCGGTGCCTTCGTCCTTCATGCGCCCGAGCCTGAGACACGCCTGCAGCCCCAGCGCGATCTCGGTCTGCATGTCGGCGAGCTTCTTCTGGATGAGCTGGTTGGCGGCGAGGGGGCGGTTGAATTGTTTTCTGTCGAGGACGTACTGTCTTGCTCGGTGGAAGCAGTCCTCGGCCGCGCCGAGCGCGCCCCAGGCGATTCCATATCTTGCGGAGTTGAGGCAGGTGAAGGGACCCTTCAGGCCTCGCACCTCCGGGAAGGCGTTCTCCTCGGGGCAGAAGGCGTTGTCCATCACGATCTCGCCGGTGACCGAGGTCCTGAGGCCCACCTTGCCGTGGATCTTGGGGGCGCTGAGGCCTTTGGTGCCCTTGTCGATGATGAAGCCGCGGATCTCGCCGACGTTGCCTTTCTCGTCGACTTCCTTCGCCCAGACCACGAACACGTCGGCCAGCGGTGAGTTGGAGATCCACATCTTCGAGCCGGTGAGGCTGTAGCCGCCTTTTACCTTCTTCGCGCGCGTGGCCATCGAGCCCGGGTCGGAGCCGTGGTTGGGCTCGGTGAGGCCGAAGCAGCCGATGAATTCGCCCGTCGCGAGCTTCGGCAGGTACTTCCTTCTCTGCGCCTCGGTGCCGAACTCGAAGATCGGCAGCATGACGAGCGAGCTCTGCACGCTCATCGTCGAGCGGTATCCCGAGTCGATGCGCTCGACCTCGCGCGCGATGAGGCCGTAGCAGACGTAGGACAGGCCCGGCCCGCCGTACTCCGCCGGGATGGTCGGGCCGAGCAGGCCCAGGTCGCCCATCTCGCGGAACACCTTGAGGTCGGTCTTTTCCTCGCGGAAGGCCTGCAGCACGCGCGGCTCGAGCTTGTCCTTGCAGTAGGCGGCGGCCGCGTCCCGCACCATGCGCTCGTCTTCGCTCAACTGCGCATCGAGCAGGAGCGGGTCTTCCCAGGAAAACTGGGCCTTCGGCTTTCTTTTCAGGGGCGCGTTCATGATTTCACCTTTTCCAGAATCACCGCGAGGCCCTGGCCCACGCCGATGCACAGCGACACCGCGGCGTAGGTGCCGCCCGACTGCTGCAGCTCCCTTGCGACCGTGAGCGCGAGGCGCGCGCCCGAGCAGCCGAGGGGGTGGCCGATGGCGATGGCGCCGCCGTTCGGGTTCACGCGCGGGTCCTTGAAGTCCACCTTCATCAGGTTGAGGCAGGCGAGCACCTGGCTGGCGAAGGCCTCGTTGATCTCGATCACGTCCATGTCCTTGAGGCTCTTCCCCGCGCGCTCGAGCGCCTTCGGGATGGCGTACGCAGGGCCGACGCCCATGATGCGTGGCTCTACGGCCGCGGACGCTGCGGACAGGATCTTCGCAATCGGCTTCTTTCCATTCCGCTCGCCCCACTTGCGGCTGGCGACGATCAGCGCCGCGGCGCCGTCGTTCACGCCGCTCGCGTTGCCCGCGGTGACGACGCCGCCTTCGTAGAGGGGTTTCAGCTTGGCGAGCGACTCCATCGTACTGTCGCGGCGCGGGTGCTCGTCGGCTTCCACCTTCACCGGCGGCGCGTCCTTCTTCTTCTGCGGCAGCGCGATCGCCATGATCTCGCCCTTGTAGAAGCCCTCGGACTCGGCCTTGGCGTATTTCTTCTGGCTGGCGAGCGCGAACTCGTCGGCCTGCTCGCGCGTGACGCCGAACTCCTTCGCCACGTTGTCGCCGGTCTCCGGCATCTGGTGGTCGCCGAAGAGCTTCTTGAATCTCGGGTTGGTGAAGCGGCTGCCGATGGTGCTGTCGTAGAGCTTCACGTCGCGCCCGTACGGCGTCTCGCTCTTGGCGAAGACGTACGGCGCGCGCGACATGCTCTCCACGCCGCCGGCGATGTACATCTCGCCCTCGCCGCAGGTGATCGCGCGCGCGGCATCGGTCACCGCCTGCAGCCCGGAGGCGCAGAGGCGATTCACCGTCACGCCCGGGGTGGTGGGCGGCAGGCCCGCCATCAGCGCGGCGAAGCGCGCCACGTTCCGGCAGTCTTCGCCGGCTTGCGTCACGCAGCCGAGGATCACGTCGGAGATGTCCTCGGGCTTGACGCCGTTTCGCTTCACCACCTCGGCGATCACTTCGCCGGCGAGATCGTCCGGCCGCATGGGCGCGAGCTTTCCCGCGTGGCGGCCGATGGGGGAGCGGATTCCGTCGTAGATATAGGCATCGAGCATGGGGTTACTCCGGGGTGAGCAGCGACACGCCCAGGCGCGCGCGGCGCGTGAGCCAGGGGCTCGGGCGGTAGCGGGGTTCTTGGGTGATCTCGTGCATGGATTCGAGGATGGCGAGGATCTTCGCCGGGCCGACCGCGTCGCCCAGGCCCAAGGGGCCCTTCGGGTAGCCTAACCCGAGCATCACCGCGCGGTCGAGGTCTTCGGGCGTGGCGATGCGCTGCTGCACGATATCGCAGCCGACGTTCACGATGTGCGCGACCACGCGCTGCGCGACGAAGCCCGCCGAGTCCTTGATCACCGAGACCGGCACGCCGCCGGCGGCGAGCAGGCCGTGCGCGGCCTCGCGCGCCTCTTTCGTTGTCACCGGCGTCGGCATGAGCGTGCGGCGCTTCGTGAAGCCGAACAGGGGATCGATGGCCACCGTGTGCCTCGGGTCGAGGCCGAGCTCGAGCGCCGTGGCGGTCGCGTCGGCACCGAGCGGCGCAACGAGGCAGAGCGTCCCCGCGAGGGGCTTCGCCTCGAGCTTCGCGCCGAGCGTGGCGGCGAAGTCCTTCAGCTCGGGCGCCGCCCAGATCGCGGCGGCTTTCGCCTGCGGCACCGGCTGCTCGGCGATCTTCTCG
>JAOUGZ010000634.1 GCA_029865405.1 Betaproteobacteria bacterium | reverse complement strand
GAAGGCGATGCCGGCGGCGGCGATGGTGATCGTGACGCGCACGCTGGTCGAGACCTTCCGCGAAACGAGCGCGCAGAACGTGCTGTTCTTCACCGCCGTCCTCAGTGCGTTCGCCGCCACCATCGCGGTGGGGGTGGTCTACAACAACGCGCGCATCCAGCTCGCCGAGCGCGCCTGGGAGCTGGCGAGCCTGCGCGTGCTCGGCTTCACGCGCGCCGAGGTGTCGGTGCTGCTCCTGGGCGAGCTGGCGCTCGAGATCGTGCTCGCCATCCCGCTGGGCTTCGTCGCCGGCTTCTGGCTGGCGGCGCTGCTCATCGCCTTCATGCCGCACGACGTGCTCGAGTTCCCGCTCGTCATCTATCCCCCGACCTATCTCCTCGCGGGCGCCGTGGTGGCGGCCGCCGGCGTGCTGAGCGCACTCATCGTGCGCAATCGGATCGATAATCTGGACCTGGTCGGAGTGCTGAAGACACGCGAATGAAAACCCGCAACAAGATCCTGCTCGCCGTGGCCGCGCTGGCGCTCGCGGCGCTCGTCGCCTGGTCGCTGCGGCCGCAGCCGGTCGCCGTGGAGATCGCCGCCGTGACGCGCGGCGCCTTCGAGCAGACCATCGTCGACGACGGCAAGACGCGCGTGCGCGACCGCTACGTGATCGCGGCGCCGCTGGCCGGCCGGGTGGAGCGCATCCGCCTCGAGCCCGGCGACCCGGTGCGGCTCGGCCAGGTGGTGGCGCAGCTCACGCCCACGGCGCCCGCGTTCCTCGACGCGCGCACCGCGCGCGAGCTGCAGGAGCGCGTCGGCGCCGCGCAGGCGCAGCTGGCGCGCGCGCGCGCGGAGACCGCGAAGGTGCTGGCGCAGCGCGACCAGGCGCGCGCCGATCTCGAGCGCCAGGCGAAGCTCGCGGCCGAGGGCTTCGTCTCGCCCACCGCGCGCGAGCAGGCCGCGCTCGCGCTGCGCACCGCGGAGCGCTCGGTGGAGGCGGCGCGCTTCGCCGAGGACGCCGCCGGCCACGATCTGGCGCAGGCGCGCGCCGCCCTGGCACGCTACCGCAGCGGCGACCCGACGGCGAAGTGGGAAGTGACCTCGCCGGTGAACGGCTCGGTGCTCAAGGTGATCCAGAAGAGCGAGAGCCCGGTGGCCCTCGGTGCGCCGCTCCTCGAAGTCGCCGACGCGAGGAGCCTCGAGGCGGTGGTCGACGTGCTGTCGCAGGACGCGGTCGCCATCCGCCCCGGGATGAGCGCGCGCGTCGAGCTCGGCCAGGGCGTGGCGCCGATGCCGGCACTGGTGCGCCGGGTGGAGCCCGCGGCCTTCACCAAGGTTTCCGCGCTCGGCGTCGAGGAGCAGCGCGTCAACGTGATCCTCGATTTCGCGGGGCCGCTGGACACGATCTGGACCCTGGGCGACGCCTTCCGCGTGGAAGCGCATATCGTCACCCACCGCAGCGAGGATGCGCTCAAGGTGCCGGTCGGTGCGCTGTTCCGGGAGGGCGAAGGCTGGGCGGTGTTCGTGGTGCAGGAGGCCGCCGCCGCGAAGCGCGCCGTCAAGGTGACGCGCAGGAACGGCCTCGAGGCGATGGTGGAGGACGGGCTGCAGCCTGGCGAGCGCGTGATCGTGTACCCGTCGGACGCCCTGCGCGACGGCTCGGCGATCGAGATCACGGCCGGGGCGCGGTGAGCCGGGCCCTGGAAGGCATCGACGCCGTGATCTTCGACCTGGACGGCGTGGTGACGCGCACGGCGAGCGTGCACGCGCGCG
The DNA here is from genome assembly GCA_029865405.1 of Betaproteobacteria bacterium. The sequence continues at coordinate 644 of JAOUGZ010000634.1, read as the reverse complement.
CCTGGAAAGAAACCTTCGATCCGGTGCTCGCGCAGGCCGGCGAGCCGCCCTTCGATACTGCGGCCGACTACCTGCGCCATGTCGACGGCAAGCCCCGCGACGAGGGCGTGCGCAGCCTGCTCGCCGCGCGCGGCGTCGCGGCCACCGAAGAGGAGATACAGACCCTCGCCGCGCGCAAGGACGCGCTGTTCCAGGAGCGCGTCAAGGAGGGCGTGGAGGTCTTCCCGACGTCGCTCGAGCTGATCCGCGGCCTGCGCCGCCGCGGCGTGCGCACGGCGGTGGTGTCGGCGAGCAGGAATTGCGTCGCCGTGCTGCGCGCCGCGGGCGCGCCCGATCTGTTCGACGCCAAGGTGGACGGCAACGACGCCGCGCGCCTCGGCCTCGCCGGCAAGCCCGCGCCGGACACGTTCCTGCATGCCGCGCTGCTGCTCGGCGTGGCGCCCGCGCGCGCCGCGGTGGTCGAGGACGCGCTCGCCGGCGTCGAAGCGGGCCGCGCGGGCGGCTTCGCGAGGGTGATCGGCGTCGACCGCGCGGGGCAGGCGGACGCGCTGCGCGCGCACGGCGCGACGCACGTGGTGCGCGACCTGGGCGAGCTGGAGGCGGCGTGACCCGGGCGACGCCGCAGGCGATCCTCGAGGCCGCGC
>JAOUGZ010000109.1 GCA_029865405.1 Betaproteobacteria bacterium | reverse complement strand
CCGCGCCCGACGATTCGCCTCCGCGCTACACGGTGCACGATGCGCCCTACGGTCTTGCCTGCGGCGCGCGCCGTTCCGTGCCGGGTGACCAGTATCTCTGGCGCATCAATCTTTTCCTGATGCCGTGCTTCACGCTCGCGCCACCGTCGCAGGATCCGCATTCACGGCTGTTCCGCGCCTGGGTGCCGCAGGACGACGAGTGCACGTCGGTGCTGAGCGTGCACTGGCGCACCGACGGGCCCGCGAATGAGCGTCAGCGGGAACAATGGCAGCGTGCCGAGGCCGCGCAACGCGAGCTTGCGGTGTCGGCCGGGCCGATCGCCGATCGCACGCGCGAGCACCTCGGCACCAGCGACAAGGCGGTGGTCGCCTTCCGCCAGCGCCTGCTCGGCGCTGCGCGGCGGCTCGCCGAGGGCCTCGAGCCGCAGACCCCTTACGACCCGGATTGCTACCGCGTGCGCGCGCACGCGGGGCACGTGCCCCGCGACGAGCGCGACTTCAACGAACAGGAGGCGTTCCGGCGCGCGATGCTCGCGCCGTAAACGCCTCCGCCTTGCTCAGTAGATCGCGATCGGGTTGCCCGGCGAGCCGGTCGCGCCCTTCATTTTCAGCGGCGACCAGGCGAACAGGAACTCGTAGGCCTTGTCGGCCACCAGCTGGCTGAGGTCCATGTTCTCGAGGAACCAGATGCCGCGCTTGGTCTGCATCTTGATGTGGCATTCGAACGGCTGGTCGGTCTCGCCGGGCACGGCCTCGACCGCCCAGACGTCGGCGCCCACGAGCGCGATCTTGCGCGACGAGAGGTATTCGCACGCCGAGATGCCGAACCCCGGCTCGCCCGCGTTGAACTGCGCGATGCGCTTCTGCTTCTCCTCGGCGCTGAAGCTGTCCCACTTGCTCGGGTGCCAGATATCGCCGTGGCCCGTGTAGAGAAACACGCAGTCGCCTTCGCCGATCGCACCGATACCCTGGCGCTTCACCATCGCCTCGACGTCCTTGTCGGTGATGATGCCCGGGTCGCCCGCCTTGGCCGGAATCGGCAGCTGCTTGCCGCGCAGCGCCACTGCGTCGAGCAGCACGCCGCGGCACGCATATCCCAGCTGACCGACGTGCTCGACGCCGAGCGGCCCCATGCCGTAGGCGCTCACGCCTTCGTCGTGCAGATAGCGGCCATTGTAGAAAAACATGCCCTTCGACGTGTGCACCCCGATATGCCCGGGACCGTCGAACTGGGTGCCGATCTGCCCGATCTCGGTGGCGACGTACTCGTCGTTGTACATCAGCTCCTGCTTGCCGAACGGGCCGCCGGTGGGCAGGCCCGGAATGGTCATGCGCCAGCCGCGCGAGCCGAAGCCCGGTGCGTCCTGCTGGTATACCTTGCCCAGCGTCGCGACCTTTCCCTTCTTCACCAGCTTGACCGCCTTCAGCACCGAAGCCGCGGTGCGACGATTGGCGGCGCCTGCCTTGTCGTCCTTGCCGAATTCGCTCGGCGCCCACTTTTCCTTCAAGGGCTCATCGTTCACGGCCCAGCCGGCGGCGCCATACATGCATATCAGCGAGGCGACGCCGGCCAGCGCCGAGCGCCTCAACATCCGCTTCCCGTCCATGTTCCTCTCCTTGGTGGCGCGGGCCAATCAGCGGCTCCGCGGCGCCAGCATACGCCGCCCGGCGCTAGGCATGCGCTGCGAATTTCGCCATGTAGTCCAGGCCGGCGATGGCGCGCGGCCCGTACCAGGACGTCATCTCGCCATTCACCAGGCGCGCGGGTTTCCCTGTGATTCCAGCAACTTCGGCCACGTGCCGGTCGCGGAAACGGTACGGCTCCGAGGAAAGCAGCACCAGATCGACGTCCACGTCGCGCAAGTCTTCGAGCTTCGGGTAGCGCTGCGCCGCGGCCTCGGGCGCCGTTTCCAGGCCGAACAGCGCGAGCGTGCGCGAGATGTAGGTGCCGCGCGACACCGTCATCCAGGGATCCTTCCAGATGAGATACAGGACACGCCGTTGCGGAAGACGCAACGCGCGCGCATCGTCGTACGCGGCCTGGAAGCGTGTGCACAGCGCCTCGGCCTCGCGTTCGCGCCCGAACGTTTCCCCGAACCGGCGATACAGCCCCAGGTTGTCGAGCGGGCCGAGCGGGTGGGTGACGACGAGGTTCGGCACGAAAGTCGCCAGCTCGTCCGCGGTCTCCTTGCGGTTCTCGTCCACGTTGAGCACAACGTGCGTCGGCTCGAGCGCACGCACCTTGGCAAGATTCACGTCCTTGGTGCCGCCCACCTTGGGGATGCGCCGCACGACGTCTTGTGGATGCACGCAGAAGCCGGTGCGGCCGACGAGCGCCTCGCCCAGGCCCAGGGCGCACACCAGCTCGGTGAGCGAGGGCACGAGCGAGACGATGCGCGAAGAAGGGGTCAGGCGCCTTTGCGTGCGACGCCGATCAGGTAGTCCACGGTGCCGAGCATCCCGTTCTGCGTGCGTCCCTGCTCCGCGCTGACCGTGAAGCGGCCGTGGACGGCCAGCGCCGGCGTGCCCTCGATGCGGTAGGCGGACGAAAGCTGCGCCGCGCGGCGCACCTTGCTTTGCACGCCGAAGGACTTGAATGCGTCTTCGTACTTCTTCGGATCGACCTCGTGCTTGCGCAGCCAGTCCGCAAGCGTCGCCGGATTGCGCGTGTTCAGGCGCTCGACGTGGATCGCGTCGAAGAACGGCCGGTGCAGCCGCTCGAGCACGCCGAGCGCCTCGAAGGCGTAAAACACCGCCGCCTCGCGCCCCCAGCCTTCATTGAGAACTGCCGGCACGCGACGGAAGTTCACGTCGGCGGGCAGCCGCGGGACCCATTTCTCCATCAGCGGCTGCAGCGAATAGCAATGCGGGCAGCCGTACCAGAAGAATTCGAGCACTTCGATCTTGCCCTGCGCCTCGACCGGCTGCGCGGGCTTGAGCTCGGTGTAATCGACGCCGGGCGCGGGCGTGCGCGCCTGGGCGAATCCGGCGAGCGGGGCAAGGCCCAGCGCGGCGACGAGCGTACGGCGACGCAGGTTCATTCAGTTCACCTTCCGGGAGGCGGGATCTTTCAGTTTGACCAGGTTGGCGTCGATTCCGTTCTGCGCCAGCGACTGGCGCACCCGGTTCAAATCCTCCACCTTGGCGTAGGGGCCGAGGCGCACGCGGTAGAAGGTGCCCTTGTCGGGCAGGTTCGTGGGCTCGACGTTCGACTCGAAGCCGAGCATCGCCAGTCGCGCCTTCTGGTTGTCCGCGTCGGCCGGATTCTGGAACGCGCCGGCCTGGATGAAGTAGATGTCCCTGCTCTCCGCGGGCGCCGCCGCCGCCGTCTGCGCGGGGGGCGGGGTCTTCGCCGCCTTGAGGCGCTCGCGCAGCTCGCGGTCGCTCAATGGCTCCTCGCCTCCCGCCAGGATCTTGTAGAAGTCGAAACGGGGCTTCTCCGGGGTCGTCACCGCGGGCACCGGCGCCGCCGGCTTTTGCGCCGTGCCGCCCTGCGGCAGGCCGGTGAGGGCCGGCGGCTTGCCGCCCGCACCCTTGCCGTCCTCGGGCGCGGGCTTGCTGCGGCTCATGAACGGGATCGGCGTCTTGTTGAGGTACAGGGCGATGCCGAGCGCCACGGCGAGGCCGACCAGCAGGCCGACGAACATGCCGACGAGAAAGCCCCCGCCCGATCCCTTGCGTGCCGTCGCGTGTGGTATTGCCGCCATCACATCCTTTCAGGGGCGCTTACGCCGAGCAGCGCAAGCCCGTTGGCAAGCACCTGGCGGACTGCCGCGCACAGCGCGAGGCGCGCGGTGCGCGTGGCCTGGTCCTCGACCAGAATGCGCTCGGCATTATAGTAGCTGTGGAACTCGCCCGCGAGTTCGCGCAGGTAGAACGCGATCGCGTGAGGCGCGAGCTCGCGCGCCGCATCCGCCAGCACCTCGGGAAACTCCGCCAGGCGGCGCATGAGTGCGGCCTCGCGCTCGCCCGTCAGGGCGTCGAGCGGCGCAGCGCCAAGCGGCGCGTGCGCACCGCCCCATTGCGAGAACACGCTGCATACGCGGGCGTGCGCGTACTGCACGTAGTACACGGGGTTCTCCTCCGTTTGCGCGCGCGCCAGGTCGACATCGAAAACGAAATCCGAGTCGGCGCGGCGCGAGACGAGGAAGAACCTCACGGCGTCGCTGCCCACCCAGTCGATCAGGTCGCGCAGCGTGACGTAGCTGCCGGCGCGCTTGCTGATCTTTACCTCCTCACCGCCGCGTACCACGCGCACGAGGTTGTGCAGGACGTAGTCGGGGTAGCCCGACGGGATGCCGAGTTCGAGGGCCTGCAGGCCGGCGCGTACGCGGGTCACGGTGCTGTGGTGATCGGTGCCCTGTACGTTGATCACTTTGGCGTAGCCGCGTTCCCATTTCGTGACGTGGTACGCGACATCGGGCACGAAATACGTGTAGCTGCCGTCGGACTTGCGCACCACGCGGTCCTTGTCGTCGCCGAAGTCGGTGGTGCGCAGCCACAGGGCGCCCTCGCGCTCGTAGGTCTTGCCGCTTGCCACCAGCGCCCGCACGACCGCGTCCACGCGGCCATCCGTGTACAGGCTCGATTCCAGGTAGTAGACGTCGAACTTGACGCCGAAGGCCTGCAGATCGACGTCCTGCTCGGCGCGCAGCGCGGCCACCGCGAACGTGCGCACGGCTTCGAGGTCCTCGAGGCTGCCGCCGGCGGCAGCGAAATTGCGCGCAATCTCCCCGATGTACTCGCCGCGATAGCCGTCGGCCGGCCAGCCCGCGTCATCGGGCGACTTGCCGCGCGCGCGCGCCTGAACCGAGAGCGCGAGGTTGTGGATCTGCGCGCCGGCGTCGTTGTAGTAGAACTCGCGCGTCACGGCGTGGCCCTGGGACGCGAGGAGCGCGGCGAGCGCATCGCCGAGCGCCGCCTGGCGGCCGTGGCCCACATGCAGCGGGCCGGTGGGATTGGCGGACACGAACTCGACCATGGTCTTTTGCGCCGGCGCGGCGCGCGCGCGGCCAAAGTCCGCGCCCTGCGCCAGGATGCGCGTCACGGCCTCGTGCCCGGCGCGCGGCGCGAGGCGGATGTTGATGAAGCCCGCGCCCGCCACGTCGAGCCTCGCGATGTACTGATCCGCGCCGACGGCCGCAACCAGCTGCTCGGCCAGCTGGCGCGGATTGCGCTTCAGGCGCTTGGCGAGCTGCAGCGCCACGTTGCAGGCGAAATCGCCGTGCGCCGGATCGCGCGGGCGCTCGATCAGCACTTCCGCGTCGGTCGCCTCGGGTGCGGCTTTCGCCAGTGCCGTGCGCAGCAGCGCGCCAAGATGGGTCTTGATGTCCATTTGAGGGGCGCGATTATAGGGGGACAGACCTCATTTGCGTTTTTGCAAATGGGGTCTGTCCCCTTCTAGCTGAACTCGATCGGGTCGACATCGAGGTGCCAGCGTACGCTGCGCGGCGCGGTCGCGAACAGCCGCTCGCTCCAGGCGCGCAGGAACTCCTGCAGCGCCGGGCGCGACGCCGATTGCACGAGGAGCTGCGCGCGCTCGAGGTCGGCGCGCCGCGTAATGACATGCGGCACCGGATCGTAGACGCGCACTGCCTCGGGCACCGCCACGAGCCGCGCGGCATCGGCCAGGAACTGCATCGCCTGCGCGAGCTTGGGCGCCTCGGCGCGCAGCGCCGCCTCGTGCACGAAGGGCGGGAAGCCCGCGCTCTCGCGCTCGGCCAGCTGCGCGGCGGCAAAGGTCGCGAAGTCGTGGCGGGCGAGGGCGGCATAGAGCGGGTGCTGCGGGTAGCGGGTCTGCACCAGCACCTCGCCCGCGTGGCGTGCGCGGCCCGCGCGCCCCGCCACCTGCGCCAGCGTCGAATACAGGCGCTCGGCCGCCCGGTAGTCGGTGGAGACGAGCGCGCCGTCGGCATCGAGCACGCCCACCAGGGTGAGCAGCGGGAAGTCGTGGCCCTTGGCGAGCAACTGGGTGCCGACCAGGATGTCGGCTTCTCCGCGCGCGATGCCTTCCAGCAGGCGCGCAAGCTCGCTGCGCCGCCGCGCGCTGTCGCGATCGATGCGCACGATGCGAGCGCCGGGAAAGCGCTCGGCCAGCGTGTCCTCGACGCGCTGCGTGCCGCGCCCCATGGCCTTCAGGTCGACATTGCCGCAGGTGGGGCAGGCGCGGGGCACGGGCGCTTCGTCGCCGCAGTGGTGACAGCGCAGGCAATGCCCGACACGGTGCAGGACCATGTGCGCCGTGCAGCGCAGGCAGCCCGCGGTCCAGTCGCAGGCATGGCAGGCGAGCACCGGCGCGTAGCCGCGGCGGTTGATGAAGACGAGGCTCTGCTCGCCGCGCGCCAGTCGCTCGCCGATGGCGGCGAGCAGGCTCGGCGCGAAGCCGTGCACGGCGCTCTCGTGACGCAGGTCGACGGTACGCACCACGGGCAGGCGCGCGCCTGGCACGGCGCGCTCGGGCAGCGCCAGGCGCTGGTAGCGGCCTTCGAGCGCGTTTTGCCACGTTTCGAGGGACGGCGTCGCCGTGCCGAGCACCACCGGGCAGGCGGCAAGCTTCGCGCGCACGATCGCGGCGTCGCGGCCGGAGTAGCGCAGCCCCTCCTGCTGCTTGAAGGAGGTGTCGTGCTCCTCGTCGACCACCACGAGAGCCAGGTTCGGGAGGGGCGTGAGCACTGCCAGGCGCGTGCCCAGGACGAGGCCCGCCTCGCCGCGCGCCGCCGAAAGCCAGGCAGCCGTGCGCGGCACGTCCTGCAGGGCGCTGTGCAGCACGGCGACGCGTGCCTCGGGGAACGCGTGGCGAAAGCGCGCTTCGAGCTGCGGCGTCAGGCTGATCTCGGGCACCAGCACCAGCGCCTGGCCGCCTTGCTCCAGCACCTGCGATATGAGGCGCAGATACACCTCGGTCTTGCCGCTGCCGGTCACGCCGTGCAGCAGGAACGCCCGGAAAGCGCCGAGCGCGGCGCCGATGCGGCTGATCGCGTCGATCTGCGCGGGCGTCGGCTGGTGATCGGAAACGAAGCGCGCCGAGGCGGCCTGCGCTGCGGCCGGTTCGCGCGCCTTCTTCGGCAGGGGCCTGAGCACGCGCAGCCGCGGCGGCAACGCGCCGATCACCGTCTCGCCGAGCGGACGCTGGTAGTAGGCAGCGAGGAAGCTCATCAGCGCCAGCCACTGCGCGGGCAGGCGCGGCGCATCGTCGAGCACGCGGGTCAGGTGCTTCAGCTTTTCCGCTGCAATCGTGCTCCCCGCGACTTCCTCGACCACCACGCCGACGCGCGAGCGCGTGCCGAACGGCACCACGACGCGGTCACCGACGCGCGCATCGGCGTCCGCCGAGCGCGCATAGTCGAAAAGCGTCGCGAGCGGCACGTCCAGCGCGACGCGCAGTACCGTCATTGCCTTGGGCGAGCGGGATTTTTCGGCGACACAAACCGGAAGGCCCGCAAAGGCTTATTTTTTTTTGTTGATCCCGTGTATCGCGATTGCATCCGTAAGCCTTGCCGTGGAAAGGTATTTTTCCAGCGCGCCGGGGGTGTGGATAACAATGTGAATAAGCCGGTCATGCCACCGTCGCGCAGTCCTGCCGCTGGGGGCGCGTGCCCGCCCATTCCGGCATGAGTATGTTTTTGTGGCTTAAATTCAATAAGTTGCGACGCGATAGGCGTGGAATCTCAAAGAATGCCCCTTCCACGGAGCGAGAACGCGTCTTTGTGCATAAGTCAAGTGTTTCGTTGCGCCCGGCCACGCAGCTTTCGGCTGTAAGTGCGCACTTCGTCCACCAGCGCGGCGACGCTTTCCACCGGCGTATGTTGCGAGATGCCATGGCCAAGATTGAATACGTGGCCCGGCGCGGCGCCGAA
>JAOUGZ010000633.1 GCA_029865405.1 Betaproteobacteria bacterium | reverse complement strand
CTCGCAGCTCCTGCGCCTGGCGGCGCGCGAGCGCTTTCCGGAGCGCGCGAGCGCCGGGCTGCACGGCGCGGACTGGGTCGCGTTCCTGGAGAGCTGCGAGCCGGCGCCGGGGCGCTTCGCGGCGCTGGGCGCCGCGCTCACCGAAACGCCGTACCGCGCGGCCGCTGCGCCCGAAGAGGTCGCGCGCCTGCGCGCGGCGGCGCGCGCCTGGCTGCGCGCGGTGCTCTGATGCTCGAATTCGCCTGGCCCTTCACTGCCCTCGCCCTCGTCCTGCCGTGGCTGGCGATGCGCTTCGTGCCGCCGGCGGCGCCGCTGGCGACGCCGCTGCGGGTGCCGTTCCTCGGGCGCGCGCGCGCCTGGTCGCAGGCCGGCGCGCGCGCGCGCCCGCGCGCCCGCGTCCTGCTCGCGCTCGCCGCCTGGGCGCTGCTCGTCGCGGCGGCGTGCCGGCCGCAGTGGATCGGCGAGCCCGTGGGCGTGCCCTCGAGCGGGCGCAGCATGCTGCTCGCGCTCGACGTCTCGGCGAGCATGCGCACCGCCGCGCTCGGTTCGGAGCTCGGCCTGGAGGTGATGCGCCGCACGGCGCGCCAGTTCGTCGCCGCGCGTCCGGGTGATCGCATCGGCCTCGTGGTCTTCGGCTCGAAGGCCTACGTGCAGTCGCCGCTCACCTTCGACCTGAAGGCGGTGGCCGAGATGGTGGACGAGACCTTCATCGGCCTCGCCGGCGAGGGCACCGCGCTCGGCGACGCCGTCGCGCTCGGCGTGGCGCGCCTGCGCGCCATGCAGCGCGACGAGCGCGTGCTGATCCTGCTCACCGACGGCTCGAGCACCGACGGCACGGTGACGGTGCCGGACGCGGCGCGCCTTGCGCGCCTGCACGGCGTGCGCGTGCACGCCATCGGCATCGGCACGCCGCGCACCGAGGCGGACCTGCGCCCGGGCGAGGGGCTGGACGAGAACGCGCTGAAGCTCATCGCCGCCGAGTCCGGCGGGCGCTACTTCCGCGCCGAGAACCGCGAGGCGCTGGAGCGCATCTACGAAGCGCTCGAGCGCGTCGAGCCGACCGCGCTCGACGAGCGCCACTACCGCCCCACCGGCGAGCTCTACGCCTGGCCGCTCGCGCTGGCGCTTGCCCTGGCGCTCGCGGCGATGCTCGCCGGCGCGCGCGAGGCGCGGCCGTGATCGAGTGGCTGCGCCCGGGCTGGCTCCTCGCGCTGCCGGCGGGGCTCGCGCTCCTCTGGGCGTGGTGGCGCGTGCGCGCCGGCGCGGGGCCGTGGCGGCGCCTCGTCGACGCCGAGCTCCTCGCCCATCTCACCGGGCGCGCGCCGGGCTGGAGCGCGCGGCTCGCATTCGCTTGCGCCGCCGCGACGCTCGCGCTCGTCTGCGTCGCGCTCGCCGGTCCGACCTGGCGATCGCAGCCGGCGCCGCTGTACCGCGATCTCAGCGCGCGCATCGTGGTCCTGGATCTCTCGCCGTCGATGGACGCGGTCGACGTGGCGCCGAGCCGCCTCGAGCGCGCGCGCGCCGCGATCGTCACGCTGCTGCGCGAGTCCGCCGACGCGCAGCTCGGCCTGGTGGTATTCGGCGCCGACGCCTTCGCGGTGGCGCCGCTCATGAACGACCCGGCCGCGCTCGTGCACCTGCTCGCGAGCCTGGGCACCGGCACGCTGCCGCGCGCCGGCAGCCGCCCCGACCTCGGCCTCGACATGGCGCGCACGCTCCTCGAGCGCGCCGGCGTGGTGGCGGGCGACGTCATCCTGGTGGGCGACAGCGCCGGCGACGCGCGCACGCTGGAGGCGGCGCGCGGCCTCCACGCCGCGGGCTTCCCGCTCTCGGTGCTCGGCGTGGGCACGCCGCACGGCGGACCGGTGCGCCTTGCCAACGGCGCCTTCGCGAAAGCGGAGAGCGGCGAAGTGCGCGTCGCGCTGCCCGAGCTCGCCGCGCTCGAGCAGGTGGCGCGGGCGGGCGGCGGGCGCTTTCACCTGCTCGACGCCGAGACGCCGCACTTTGCGCGCAGCGCCCAGGCCTGGGCCGCCTCGCCCGCGGCGCCGGCGGAAGTCTCGAGCGTGCGCCGGGACGACGGCATCTGGTTCGTGCTCCTCGCGCTGCCCTTCGCGGCGCTGCTCTTTCGCCGCGGCTGGCTCGCGGGCCTGGCGGCGCTCGCGATCGCGCTGCCGGCGCCGCAGGCGCTGGCGCTCGAGTGGCCGGACCTGTGGCGCCGCGCCGACCAGCAGGCGGCAGCGGAGTTCGCCAAGGGCCGCTTCGGCGAGCACGAGAAGCTCCTCTCCCGGATCGATGCGGACTCGCCCTGGCGCGCGCTGCTCCTTTACCGCAGCGGCCGCTTCGCCGAGGCCGCGGTGCTCTTCGCCGCCGGCGACACGGCCGATGCCCACTACAACCGCGGCAATG
>JAOUGZ010000108.1 GCA_029865405.1 Betaproteobacteria bacterium | reverse complement strand
CCGCGCCCGCCTTGCCGGCGGCTTCCCAGGTATAGCGGCCCTGCGCGGCGAGCGTCACCTTTCCCAGCTTCTGCTTGCCGAGCCAGTACACGTGCCCTTTGTAGGCGCGCTCCCAGAACGGTTTGAGCTTCTTCCTGGGCATAGGCCTAAATCGGGACAGTCCCCATTTTCCGAACCGCAGGAAAACGGGGACAGTCCCTAAACATCGGCCTCCACGCTCTTCCAGTGCTCGCGCATCCAGTTGCGCCGCCCTTCGGCCTCGCCCGAATCCATGAGGAGCTCGAACGTCGCGCGCGCCTTCTTCAGCTGCTTGGCGTCGAGCTGCATGCGCACCAGCCGCCGCGTATCCGGGTTCATCGTCGTCTCCCACAGCTGCTCGGGGCTCATCTCGCCCAGGCCCTTGAAGCGCGAGATCTCCCAGGTGCCGTCCTTGACCTTTTCCTTCTTCAACGCGGCGAGCGCCTCCTCGAGCTCGTCCTCGTCGAGACAGTACAGGCGCCGCGCCGGTCGGCCCTTGCCCTGCGCCGGCACCTCCACCTTGAAGAGCGGCGGCTGCGCCACGTACACGTGCCCGGCCTCCACGAGCTTGGGTGCGTGCATGAAGAAGAAGGTGAGGAGCAGCGCCTGGATGTGCCCGCCGTCGACGTCGGCATCGGTCATCAGGATCACCTTGCCGTAGCGCAGGCCGGACAGGTCGGCCGCATCCTCGGCGCCGTGCGGGTCGACGCCGATCGCCGTGGCGATCGCCTGCAACTCCTTGTTGGCGAGCACGGTGCGCGAGTCCTTGGACATGGTGTTCAGCACCTTGCCGCGCAGCGGCAGGAGGGCCTGCGCTTCCTTGTCGCGCGCCTCCTTCGCCGAGCCGCCGGCGGAATCGCCTTCGACGAGGAACAGCTCGTTGCGCGTCACGTCGCCCGAGGCGCAGTCGACGAGCTTGCCGGGCAGCGTGGCGATGCCGGAGGACTTCTTCCTCTCGACCCTCTTGCCCTTGGCGAGGCGCGCCATGGCCTGCTCGACGGCGAGCTCGGCAATCTTCCTGCCCTCCTCGGGATGCTCGTTCAGCCACAGCTCGAACGCGTCCTTCACGCACAGCTCGAGGAGCTTGGCGGCGTGGCGCGTAGTGAGCTTTTCCTTCGTCTGGCCGTGAAACTGCGTGCGCACGATCCGCGCCGAAAGCGTGAAGCAGGCGCGCGCCCAGAGGTCTTCGGCGATCAGCTTCACGCCCTTGGGCGCCAGCGCGCGCGCCTCCATGAAGGAGCCCAGCGCATCGAAGATGCCGGCGCGAAATCCCGCCTCGTGCGTGCCGCCCGAGCGCGTCGGAATGAGGTTTACGTGGCTGTCGGCGAACACGTCGCCCTCGCCGACCCAGCCCACCGCCCAGGCCGCGCCTTCACCGGGCTCGATGTCGGGGATGTTGGTCGCCGTGAAGTAACGCTCGCCAGTGAACAGCGGCGCCACCAGCTCGCGCCCCTGCAGCATGAAGTCGAAGTACTGCGCCATGCCGCGCTCGTACTTCCAGCTCTTCCTGTCCTTGCCCTCCACTTCGAGCACGGTCGTGAGGCCCGGCAGGAGATAGGCCTTGGAGCGCACCAGGTGCTCGAGCTCGGCCATGGGGATGCCCGGCGCATCGAAATACTTCGGGTCGGGCCACAGGCGCACCACGGTGCCGGTGCGCCGCTCCTTGATCTTCTCGCTTTTCAGCTTCTGCCTGAGCTCGCCGCCCTCGAAGGCGACCGTGTGCCTGTGCCCGTCACGGTAGACGGTGACTTCGAGCCGCTTCGACAAGGCGTTGGAGACGGCCACGCCGACGCCGTGCAGGCCGCCGGAGATGTGATAGACGCCTTCGCCCGAGCGCGAGAACTTGCCGCCGGCGTGCAGCATGCCGAAGGCGACCTCCACGGCCGGGCGCTTTTCCACCGGGTGCATGTCGACCGGGATGCCGCGGCCCTCGTCCTCGACTTCGATCGCGCCATCCTTGAACACGCGCACGCTGATGCGCTTGCCATGTCCGGCGAGCGCCTCGTCCACCGCGTTGTCGATCGCCTCCTGCGCGATGTGCAGCGGGTGCACGGTGTGCGTGTACATGCCCGGCATGCGGCGCACGGGCTCCAGGCCCTTCAGGGCCTGGATGGCGGAGGCGTCGTAGACCTGCTGTTTGGCCATGTATCTAGTAGGCCCCAGGGGCCGGACAACTAGATATTGTAGGCCAATTGGCGCAGTCGCTCCCGATCCACCAGCCGCGACAGGTCCGCAGCCTCCGGCAACTCGATGCGCCCACCGCGGATTTCCGGCACCAGGGCGCTCACCTGCTCCGTCATGTGCAGGAAAAACGTCTGCTCGGCCGCCATGCTGCCGCGCTGCTGCAGGTTGACCAGCGTGCCGAGTGCGCTCTCGGCGTAGACGCCGACGGCGGTACGCACGCCGCGTGGCAGCGCCGCCGCGGCGATGGCGCGCGTCTCGGCCAGCCCGACGCGCCCGGGCTTTGTCGACAGCGCCTGCGCGCCCCGCTCCAGGTAGAGCGCCGCGTCTTCCTTCGACGCGCAGCTGCGGTCCACGAGGATGGGAATGGCGCTCTGTTTCTGCAGCGCCTCGAACTGCGCGTCCGGCTGCAGCGGGCAGGGATCTTCGGCGACCGTCACGCCCGCCGCCGCCAGCGCGCGCACGTAGTCGGCGGCGTGCGCGAGCGGGTAGTGGCTGTTCGCGTCGACATAGAGCTCGATATCGGAGCCGACGGCGCTGCGAATCTCCGCCAGCGCCTTCAGGTCCACCCCCACGCCCTGCCCGCCCTTCACCTTCAGCACGCCAAAGCCATAGCGCGCGCAGACCTCGGCCGCCTCCGCCGCCATTTGCGCGGGCGTCTGCCGCGTCACCGTCCAGGCGAGCTCACGCGTGCGGCCCGCGTCCCACAGCTTCCACAGGGGCTCGCCGGCGACCGCGGCGCGCAGCGTCCAGCACGCGCTCTCGATCATGCCCTTGGCGAGCCGGTTGTCCGGAATGCCGGCGAGCGCCCGCGCCACCACCTTCTCGTCGGTCAGGTCGACCCCGCGCAGCCGCGGCATGAGGAAGTCCTTGAGCGCCGCCTCGAGCGAGCCGGGCGACACGCCGCTCCAGGTGTCCTTGAGCGTCCCCTCGGCGATCCCCGTCGCGCCGTCGGCCCCGATTTCCAGCAGCGCGAACAGGCCGGCGTCCTCGCGCGCGTTCGCCCACACCACTTCGCGCGCGTAGCGCAGGCGGTAGAAATGCAGCGACCAGCGCTCGAGCTTCACGCGAGTTGGCGGATGAGCGGCGCGCAGAACGTGGATCGCATGGCGTGCTATCGTGCCCGCGCGGAGGAATTCGGGCAATGGCGTTCCAGGTGGAGGTGGCGGTGCGCGGCGCCGACCGCCTCGGCGAATGCCCGCTGTGGGACGAGCGCCAGGGCATGCTGTGGTGGGTCGACAGCCGCTGGCCGGCGGTCAAGCGCCTCGATCCCGCGACCGGCGCGGTGATGATGCTCGTGCTGCCGGAAATCGTGGGCAGCATCGCGCTGCGCGAAGCGGGCGGCATGCTCGCGGCGACCAAGCGCGGGCTGCATTTCCTGGATCCCGCGAGCGGCGCGCTCGCGCCCGTCGTCGACCCCGAGACGGCGCTGCCCGGCAACCGCTTCAACGACGGGCGCTGCGATCGCGCGGGGCGCTTCTGGGCCGGCACGATGAGCGACGTGAATCGCACGCCGGTCGGCTCTCTCTACCGCTTCGACGCGGATTTGCGCGCCACGAAGCTGCGCAATGCGATCGTCGTTCCCAACAGCCTCGCCTTCAGCCCGGACGGGCGCACGATGTACTTCGCCGACACTTGGCGCAACACCATCTGGTGCTATGACTACGACCCTGATTCCGGCGCGGCGACGCGCGAGCGGGTGTTCGTCGACGCCGGCAAAGGGCGGCCCGACGGCTCCTGCGTCGACGCGGAGGGCTGCCTGTGGAACGCCGATTACGGCGCATCGCGGCTCGTGCGCTACACGCCGGCCGGCAAAGTGGATCGCACCGTCGATCTGCCGGTGACGAATCCGACGTGCTGCTGCTTCGGCGGCGAGGACCTCGGCACGCTCTATGTCACCACCGCGACGCAGCGGCTCACGCCCGAGGCGCTCGCGCAACAGCCGCTTGCCGGCAGCCTGCTGGCGCTGCGGCCCGGCGTGAAGGGCCTTCCCGAATCGCGCTTCGCGGGCTGACGCCTAGGGCGTCGACACCAGGCTCGCGTTCGTCAGGTCGGTCACCACCATGTGCCCGGGCGTGTGCGTGATGCACAGCGGCGGGCGCGCGTTGCGCACCACTGATTGCGGCGTCACGCCGCAGGCCCAGAACACCGGCAGTTCGTCGGCCCGCACTTGCGTGGCGTCGCCGACCCACGGCTGATCCAGGTCCTCGATGCCGATCAGCTCGGGCTTGCCGATGTGCACCGGTGCGCCGTGCACGCGCGGATAGCGCGAGGTGATCTGGATCGCGCGGATCGCGTTCTGCGGCGTGAACGCGCGCATCGACACCACCAGCTTGCCGTGGAACGGGCCCGCAGGCTCGGTATCGATGCTGGTGAGGTACATCGGCACGTTCCTGCCCTGCGCAATATGGCGCACGGGCACCCCGGCCTCGATCAGCGCCTCTTCGAAGGAGAAGGAACAGCCGAGGACGAAGGCCACGAGGTCGTCGCGCCACAAGTGCCGGATATCGCGCAGGTCCTCGACGAACTCGCCATCGCGGAACACGCGGTAGCTCGGCACGTCGGTGCGGATGTCGAGGTCCGCGGCGAGCGCCGGCAGGCGCGGATCGCCCGGCGCGGAGATCGCCAGCAGCGGGCAGGGCTTGGGATTGCGCTCGCAGAAGGCATGGAAATCTTCGGCGTACTCGCGCGGCAGGATGCACAGGTTGCCCTGCACGTAGCCGGGCGCGATGCCGGCGGTGTGGCCGGTGTGGGTACCGGCGCGAATCGCGCGGCGGGCGGCGCGCGGATCGACCATCGGGGAATCGGTCACGGGCGTCGGGTCAGCGAATCGTCGCGGTGAGCCCGCCGTCGACCACGAGCTCGGCGCCGGTGACGAACTTGGCTTCATCGGAGGCGAGGTACACCACCGCCCAGGCCACGTCCCAGGCATCGCCCATCCGCCCGGTGGGCGTGCGCGCGTGGCGCTTCGCGATCAGCGCCGCGGCATCGCCGCCCGACTGCGACTTCGCCAGCCGCTCGGCCACGAGCGGCGTGTTCATGAGGCCCGGGATGACCGTGTTCACGCGCACGCCTTGCGCGGCGTAGCGCACCGCGGTGACGCGCGAGAAGTGCTGCAGGCCGGCTTTCGACGCCGCGTACGCCGCGAGCTCGTTGCCGAGGTGGCGCAGCCCCGCGATCGAGGAGATGTTGACGATCGCGCCGCCGCCCTGCCTTGCCATCAGCGGCGCGACGAGGCGCATCGAGTGGTACACGTAGTGCAGGTTGAACTCGAACTGCTCGCGCCACCCCTCGGGCGTGATCGTCTCCACATCGCCCGGGATGCTGCCGCCGACGTTGTTCACCAGGATGTCGATGCGCCCGAAGGCTTTCAGCATCGCATCTACCGTGCGTCGCAGGTCCGCTTCCTTCGTCACGTCGGCTTCGAGGCACAGCATCTTGCCGCCTTCGCCGGCGATGAGGCGCGCGGTTTCCTCGGCGGCCTTCAAGCGCAGGTCGGCGCCGGCGACACGCGCGCCCTCGCGCGCGAAGAGGGCCGCGATGGCGCGGCCGTTGCCGACACCCTCGCCTACCGAGCCCGCGCCGAGGACGAGCGCGGCCTTGCCTTTCAGCCGGTCGGCCACTCCTTCAGCCCAGCGTCGGCATGCTGAGCCCCGGCGCGGGCGTGTCCTGGTGCGGCCAGCGCGTGGTGACCACCTTGGTGCGCGTGTAGAACTTGACGCCCTCAGCCCCGTGCACGTGCAGATCGCCGAAGAGCGAATTCTTCCAGCCGCCGAACGAGTAGAACGCCACCGGCACCGGGATCGGCACGTTGATGCCCACCATGCCCACCTGCACCTCGTTCTCGAAGCGCCGCGCCGCGCCGCCCGACTCGGTGAAGATCGCCGTGCCGTTGGCGTAAGGGTTGCGGTTCACCATCGCGATCGCCTCTTCCAGCGTATCGACACGCAGCACAACCAGCACCGGCCCGAAGATCTCGTGCTTGTAGACCTCCATCTCGGGCTTCACGTGGTCGAACAGCGTGGTGCCGAGGAAGAAGCCTTCCTTCAGCGGCGGCTTGCCGCCGTCGAGCACCGGCTTCGCGCCCTCGCTCTTGCCCTTCTCGATGTAGCCCGCGACCTTGTCGCGGTGCTGCGCGGTGACGAGCGGCCCCATGTCGACGCCCTCGGCGTCGCCCGGGCCGATCTTGATCGCCTGCGCTTTCTTCGCGAGGAGTTTCACCAACGGATCGGCCGCCGCACCCACGGCCACCACCGCCGAGATCGCCATGCAGCGCTCGCCCGCCGAGCCGTAGCCCGCACCGATCAGTGCGTCGGCGGCGAACTCGAGGTCCGCGTCGGGCAGCACCACGGCGTGGTTCTTCGCGCCGCCGAGCGCCTGCACGCGCTTGCCGCTCTTCGCGCAGGTCTCGTAGATGTACTTGGCGATCGGCGTCGAGCCGACGAAGGAGACCGCCGCGATCCCCGGGTGCGCGAGGATCGCGTCCACCGCCGCCTTGTCGCCATGCACCACGTTGAACACGCCTTCGGGCAGCCCCGCCTCCTTGAACAGCTCCGCCATCAGGATCGAGGCCGAGGGCACCTTCTCCGAGGGCTTGAGGATGAACGTGTTGCCGCAGGCGATGGCCACCGGGAACATCCATAGCGGCACCATCGCCGGGAAGTTGAACGGCGTGATGCCCGCGCACACGCCCACGGGCTGGCGCACGGTATGGGTATCGACCGCGGTGCCGACGTTCTCCGAGTACTCGCCCTTCAGGAGCTGCGGGATGCCGCAGACGAACTCCACCACCTCGATGCCGCGCTGCACCGAGCCCATGGCGTCGGGCAGCGTCTTGCCGTGCTCGGCGGTGATCAGGCGCGCGATGTCCTTCTGGTGCGATTGCATCAGCTGCAGGAACTTCTGCATGACGCGCGCGCGGCGCAGGATGGACGCATCGCGCCACTCCGGCAGCGCGGCCGTTGCCGCCTTCACCGCCTCGTCGATTGCCGCCGCGTCGCAGTACGGCACGCGCTTCGTGACCTGCCCGGTCGCGGGGTTGTAGACCTCCCCCATGCGTCCGGCGGGCACCACGGGCTTGCCCCCGATCCAGCAGGGTACGGTGTCGAGCTTCAGTTCGGCGGGCTTGTTCATCGGCGCACTCCTCTTGCAGGAAGAAAATTTTACGCCGATATACTCGGCACATGGCTTCCCCCCTGGTCCCCGCGCGCCTCGCGTTCAACGCCGAGGGCACGCCATACAGCCGCGAGTTCGACGATCTGTACCACAGCGCCGACGGCGGCGCGGCACAGGCGCATCACGTGTTCCTCGGCGGCAACGGCCTGCCGGAGCGCTGGCGCGGCGCGCGCCGCTTCACCATCCTCGAGACGGGCTTCGGCTTCGGCCTCTCGTTCCTCGCCACCTGGGACGCCTGGCGCGAGGACGCGGCGCGCCCGGCGCGCCTGCACTACGTGTCGGTGGAGAAGCATCCGTTCACGGCGCAGGACCTCGCCGTGCTGCACGCGCCGCACGCCGGGTTCGCGCCGCTCGCCGAGGAACTGCGCAGCGCCTGGCCGCTTCTGGTGCCGGGCCTGCACCGGCTCGAGTTCGAGAACGGGCGCGTCGTGCTCACGCTCGCCTTCGGCGACGCGGCCGCGCTCGTGCCGCAGCTGCGCCTCGCCGCGGACGCGATCTATCTGGACGGCTTCGCGCCG
>JAOUGZ010000107.1 GCA_029865405.1 Betaproteobacteria bacterium | reverse complement strand
CGTGGTGACGGTCGCTTCGCGCCGCGGCCGCATCGCGCTCTACGCGCGCGCCGACGAAGGCACGCCGCGCGGCGCGGTGTTCATTCCGTTTGCGTTCCAGGAGGCCGCGGCCAACCTGCTCACCAACCCGGTGCTCGATCCCTTCGGCAAGATCCCGGAGTTCAAGTACTGCGCGGTAAAGGTGGCGAAAGGCGGGGCACGTCCCGCCGATCCCGGCTACGGCAAGGGCCGTTCACTCGCGCTGATCACGCGCTGAGGCTTGACCACAGTCAAGGGAGCGCGCGTGCGCGCTCGCCTATAGTCGCAGGTCAACACACAAGAAACCGGGGACACAGCCATGCCGTCCGACATCGAAATCGCACAGGCCGCGAAGCTCAAGCGCATCAGCAAGGTCGCGCTGGAGCGCCTGGGCATCGCCGAGGAGCACCTCGAGCCCTACGGCCACTACAAGGCCAAAGTCTCGCTCAAGTACCTGGATACGCTCAAAGGCAAGAAGAACGGCAAGCTGATCCTGGTCACGGCGATGACGCCCACGCCCGCAGGCGAGGGCAAGACCACAACCACCGTGGGCCTTGGCGACGCGCTCAACCACATCGGCAAGAAGGCGGTGATCTGCCTGCGCGAGCCCTCGCTCGGCCCGGTGTTCGGCATGAAGGGCGGCGCCGCCGGCGGCGGCTACGCGCAGGTGGTGCCGATGGAGGACATCAACCTGCACTTCACCGGCGACTTCGGCGCCATCCAGCTCGCCAACAACCTGCTCGCGGCGATGCTCGACAACCACATCCACCATGGCAACGAGCTCGGCATCGACGTGCGGCGCATCGCCTGGAAGCGCGTGCTCGACATGAACGACCGCGCATTGCGCGACGTGGTGGTGTCGCTCGGCGGACCGGGCAACGGCTACCCGCGCCAGGACGGCTTCGACATCGTCGTGGCCTCCGAAGTGATGGCGATCTTCTGCCTCGCCACGTCCCTGGAGGACCTGAAAAAGCGCCTCGGCAACATCGTCGTCGCCTACACGCGCGAGCAAAAGCCGGTGACCGCGCGTGACCTGCAGGCGCACGGCGCCATGACCGTGCTGCTGAAGGACGCGCTGGCGCCGAACCTGGTGCAGACGCTGGAGAACAATCCGGCGTTCATCCACGGCGGGCCGTTCGCCAACATCGCGCACGGCTGCAACTCCGTGATCGCCACGCAGAGCGCGCTCAAGCTCGCCGACTACGTGGTGACCGAGGCGGGCTTCGGCGCCGACCTCGGCGCGGAGAAGTTCCTCGACATCAAGTGCCGCAAGAGCGGCCTCATGCCCGACGCGGCGGTCATCGTCGCCACGATCCGCGCCCTGAAATACCATGGCGGCGTCGACGTCAAGGAAGTGAACAAGGAGAACGTCGCAGCGCTGGAGAAGGGCCTCGTCAACCTCGAGCGCCACGTGGAAAACGTGAGCAAGGTCTACGGCATTCCCTGCGTGGTGTCGATCAACCGCTTCACCTTCGATACGCCCGCCGAGATCGAGGCGCTCGATGCGCGCATGAAGAAGCTCGGCGTGCCCGTGGTGCTCGCCACGCACTGGGGCGACGGCGGCAAGGGCGCGGCCGAGCTGGCGAAGCTGGTGGTCGGCCTGTGCGAGAAGCCCTCGAAGCCGACCTTCGTCTACGAGGACGCGGACCCGCTGTGGGACAAGATCACGAAGATCGCGCAGAAGGTGTACCGCGCGTCCGAAGTAACGGGCGACGCCAAGGTCCGCAACCAGATCCGCAAGCTCCAGGACGAGGGCTACGGGCACTACCCGGTGTGCGTGGCGAAGACCCAGTACTCGTTCTCCACGGACGTGGCGCTGCGCGCGGCGCCCAGCGGCCACGCGGTCAACGTGCGCGAAGTGCGCCTCGCCGCCGGCGCGGAATTCGTGGTCATGGTCTGCGGCGACATCATGACCATGCCCGGCCTGCCCAAGGTGCCCTCGGCGGCCAAGATCGACCTCGTCGACGGCAAGGTGGTGGGGCTGTTCTAGCGCGCCTCTACGCGGCCGGAGGCCGGCGCCGCAGGCGCAGGTTGAGCATCTCGACGGCGACCGAGAACGCCATGGCGAAATAGATGTAGCCCTTGGGCACGTGGAAGTCGAGCCCGTCGGCGACCAGCGCCATGCCGATCATGATGAGGAAGGCAAGCGCCAGCATCTTCACCGTCGGGTGCGCCGAGACGAAGCGACCGATCGGCCCGGCCGCCACCATCATCAGGCCCACCGAGGCGATCACCGCGGCGACCATCACGCGCACGTCGTCGACCATGCCGACCGCGGTGATGATGGAGTCGAGCGAGAACACCAGGTCGATGACGATGATCTGGCCGATGATCGCGCCGAAGGTGGCGCGAACGACTTTCGTGGTGGGGTCGCGCGGGGTCGCGTGATCCTCATACATCTCGTGGATCTCGCCGGTCGCCTTCCAGATCAGGAACAGCCCGCCGGCGAGCAGGATCAGGTCGCGGCCCGAAATCTCGTTGCCGAGGAGCGTGAGGATCGGCGCGGTGAGGCCGATGATCCAGGCGATGGTGAGCAGCAGGGCGATGCGCATGAACATCGCCAGGCCGAGCCCGATGCGCCGCGCCACCTCGCGCCGCGCGGGCGGCAGGCGGTCGACGAGGATGGAGATGAAGACGATGTTGTCGATGCCGAGCACCAGCTCGAGCGCCGTCAACGTGACGAAGGCGATCCAGGCCTGGGGATCGAGCAGCAGTTCCACGTCGCAAGTGTACAATCGCCCGCGCCCTACGGGGGCGGCAACCAGATCGGGGAATCATGGACACATTGACCGGCGCCATCGTCGTATTTCTGATCAGCTCGGCGTTCGTGATCGCCGCCGGCATCGGCCTGGCGCGCTTCGGCGACGATCTCGCCGAGGCCACCGGCTGGGGCAAGCTCTGGGTGGGCACGCTGCTCGTGGGCATCGCAACCTCGCTCCCGGAGGTGACGGTGAACGTGTCCGCGGTATGGCTCGAGCAGAACCCGAGCCTCGCGCTCGGCAACGTCTTCGGCGCCGACATGATCAATATCTTCGTCATCGGCGTGGTGGCGCTCGTCTTCGGCGTGCAGAACCTGTTCGGCGGGCATGGGCGCGATACCGAGCTGCTCATCCTCACCAGCCTCGGCCTGGTGCTCCTCGCGCTCGTCTTCGGCGCGCTCGGCGACATCAGGGTGCTGGGGCCGACCAGCGTGGGCGGCCTGCTCATCGGCGCGGCCTACGTGTACGGCATGCGCCGGGTGTATGTCGCCGGCCTGGCGGCGCCGGACGAAGACGGCGCGGGGCCCACGGGCAGCGCGCGCAAGGCGTGGATCGGTTTTCTCATATCGGCGGCGGTGGTGATCGTCGCCGGCCGCTTCCTTGCCTCCAGCGCCGATGCCATCGCCGAAGCCTCGGGCATCAGCGCGAGCTTCATCGGTGTACTGCTCGTGTCGATCGTCACGACCCTGCCCGAAGGCTCGGTGACCGTGGCGGCGTCCCTGAGGCGCTCCTACGGCATCGCGATGGGCAACGTCTACGGCAGCTGCGCCTTCAACGTCACCATCATCTTCATCGCCGATTTCTTCCACACGCGCGGTCCGCTGCTGCGCGAGATGCAGGGCGCGCACTTCGCCGCGGCGCTGGCGGCCCTTGGCCTGATGGGGATGGGGTATCTCCTGTTCAAGTCCTTCGAGTCGCGCCGGTTCGCGGCGTTTCGCGCCCTCGCGCCCGCGATTCCCGTCGTGTACGTCGGCGCCCTGTACGTCGTGTATGTACTCGGGCAGGCGTGAATTCGCAGGCCCGTTGCCTTTTCTTGACGCTGGTCAATGTGGCGCAATTGGGGTAGAACACAGAATCGGTTACGGTAGCACCACGGTCGAATGGTGCGCCGCCGCGAGAGTGACAACAGAAAAGGAGGCGTTATGAAGAGCAACATCTGCCGGGTGCTTGCGCTGGCGGTCGGCCTTTCGTGGCTGAGCGCAGCCCACGCGTGGGAGCCTACCCGGAACATCGAGTTCATCATCCCGGCCGGCACCGGCGGCGGCGCTGACCAGATGGCCCGCGCCATCCAGGCAATCGTCGCCAAGCACAATCTCGCCAAGGTCGCGATCCTGCCGATCAACAAGTCGGGCGGCGCGGGCGCCGAGGGCTTCCTCGACGTGAAGGGCTCGCCGGGCGAGCCGCACAAGATCATCATCACGCTGTCGAATCTGTTTACGACGCCGCTCGCCACCAATACGCCGTTCAACTGGCGCGACCTGACGCCGGTGCAGATGCTGGCGCTGGACAATTTCGTGCTGTGGGTGCAGGCCGACAAACCCTACAAGAACGCGAAGGACTACATCGCGGCGGCGAAGCAGGCCGGCACGGGCAAGTTCCGCATGGCCGGCACGGGCGCGAAGCAGGAGGATCAGATCATCACGGTCGCGATCGAGCAGGCGACCGGGGCCAAGTTCACCTACATCCCTTTCAAGGGCGGCGGCGCGGTGGCCACGCAGCTCGTCGGCGGCCACGTCGACTCGACGGTCAACAATCCGATCGAGGCGGTGGCGCACTGGCGCGGCGGCACGCTGAAGCCGCTGTGCGTGTTCGAGCTGAAGCGCATGCCCTACAAGGAGAAGGTCACGGACAAGATGTCCTGGTCCGACATTCCGACCTGCAAGGAAGCCGGCCTTGATATCGATTACCTGATGCTGCGCGGCATCTTCATGCCCGCGGGCGTGAGCCAGGAGCAGGTCGCCTACTACGTCGGCCTGTTCGAGAAAGTGTTCAAGACACCGGAATGGCAGGACCTCATGGAGCGCGGCGCGTTCAACCAGACCCGCCTGAAGGGGCAGGAGTACGCCGCCTGGGTGGCGAAGGAGGAAGCGCGCCACATCTCGCTCATGAAGGCCGCCGGCTTCATCGCCAAGTAGGCCGGCATGGCGCAATCGGGCCCGGCACGAGCCGGGCCTTTTTTTGGCTGAGCGGAGGAGGGCATGGCGCAGGAACCAGTAGTGCGCGCGGCGTTCCGGCTGCGTAGCGCGGAGATCGGCATCGCGCTCGTGTTCCTGGTGTTCGCCGGACTGATCATCTTCGACAGCATCCGCCAGGGTGCCCGCTGGCTGGCCGAAGGTCCGCAGCCCGGATATTTCCCCTTCTACCTGGGGGTGCTCATCTGCGCCGCGTCGCTCGTCACGCTGGTGCGCGCGCTGCTCATGCCGGCCGAGCAGAACCGGACCTTCGTCCAGGTCGGCCAGTTCAAGCTCGTGCTTAGCGTGCTGGTGCCCTCGGCGGTGTACGTGGCGCTCGTCGGCTGGATCGGAATTTACGTCTCCGCGGTGCTGTTCGTGGCGCTGTTCATGCGCTGGCTGGGCAAGTACCCGTGGTGGAAGGTGGCGACGGTGTCTATCGGCCACAGCGTCGCGCTGTTCGTCATCTTCGAGGTGTGGTTCCTCGTGCCGCTGCCCAAGGGGCCGCTCGAGCGGTTGCTGGGCGTGGGCTAAACCCATGGACGAGATCCAGTCCCTGATGCACGGCTTCGGCGTCGCGCTGACGCTGAAGAACCTCGCCCTGATGTTCACCGGCGTGATTCTCGGCGTGATCATCGGCGTGCTGCCCGGATTAGGGGGCGCCAATGGCGTCGCCATCCTGCTGCCGCTCACCTTCGCCATGGCCCAGACGCCGGACGGCCAGACCTCGGCGATCATTCTGCTCTCGTGCATCTACTGGGGGGCCCTCTTCGGCGGCGCGATTACTTCAATTCTCTTCAACATTCCGGGCGAGCCCTGGTCGGTGGCCACCACGTTCGACGGCTATCCGCTCGCGCAGCAGGGCAAGGCGGGGCAGGCGCTGACCGCGGCCTTTACCTCGTCATTCATCGGCGCGCTGGTTGCCGTGATCCTCATCACCTTTCTCGCGCCCGTGGTGGCCAAGTTCGCCCTGGCGTTCGGTCCGCCCGAGTTCTTCAGCGTCTACCTGCTCACCTTCTGCGCCTTCGTCGGCATGAGCAAGGAGCCGCCGTACAAGACGATTGCCGCCATGATGGCCGGCTTCGGACTCGCCGCCGTCGGCACCGACCCGGTGACGGGGACGCTGCGGCTCACCTACGGGTTCACGCACCTGCTCACCGGCTTCGACTTCCTGGTGGCGGTGATCGGGCTGTTCGGCATCGGCGAGATCCTGCTCACGCTGGAAGAAGGCCTGGAGTTCCGCGGCACCAAGGCGAAGCTCAACCTCAAGGTCGTGCTCGAGACCTGGAAGGAGCTGCCGCGCTACTGGCTCACCTCGATCCGCTCCTCGGCGGTAGGCTGCTTCATGGGTATCGTTCCCGGCGGCGCGACGCCGGCGTCGTTCATGAGCTATGGCGTGGCGCGGCGCTTCTCGAAGGACGGCGACAAGTTTGGCAGCGGGCAGGTGGAGGGCGTGGTGGCCCCGGAAACGGCGGCGCACGCCGCCGGCACGTCGGCGCTGCTGCCGATGCTCACGCTCGGCGTGCCCGGCTCGCCGACGGCGGCGGTGCTCCTCGGTGGCCTGCTGATCTGGGGCCTGCAGCCCGGGCCGCTGCTGTTCCTGGAGCAGAAGGACTTTGTCTGGGGCCTGATCGCGTCGATGTACCTCGGCAACATCGCCGGATTGATCGTGGTGCTGACCTGCGTGCCCCTGTTCGCCGCCATTCTCAGAATCCCGTTTTCGGTGATTGCGCCGATCATCATCGTCATCTGCTCGGTGGGCGCGTACACCGTGCACAACGCCCTATTCGACGTGTGGATGGTGGTGGTGTTTGGCGTGCTCGGCTATTTCTTCAGGAAGCTCCAGTACCCGCTCGCGCCCATGGTGCTTGCGATCGTGCTGGGGGACAACGCCGAGGCCTCGTTCCGCCAGGCGATGCTGTTCTCGCAGGGCGAGCTGTCGATCTTCTTCGCCACGCCGCTGGTCGGCTCGATCACCGGACTCGCGTTCTTCCTGCTGTTCTGGCCGTTGATCTCGCTCGGCCTGGCGAAACTGCGCGGCCGCTAGGGCTTGCCGAGCTTTTGCCTGAGCCGCGACAGCGTCTCGGGCGTGAGATTGAGATAGGCGGCGAGCTCCTTCTTCGGGATGCGCCCGGAGAGCTCCGGGTGCTTCCTCTGGAAGCGCGACAGGCGCCCGGGCGCATCGAGCAGGTGCAGCGTGATGGTATGCGCCATCACCTCGCTCATCAGCTTCATCACCTCGTGCTCGAAGCGCAGCATGAGGTCATTGTGGCGCTCCAGGAAATCGACCCACTGCGGCATCGGCAGCTCGGCGGTGCGCACCTTGGTGACGGCGACGATCGAGTAGGGAATGGGCGTGCGCAGGCGCCAGGCGGCGTAGGAGGTGTCCATCTCGGTCTCCGCGGCGAAGCGCAGGATCATCTCCCGGCCTTCCGGGTTGGACACCACGCGCTTGAGCATGCCCTCGAGGATGAAGATCTGCTCCATCTCCTCGTCGCCCTGGCGCACCACCGGCTCGCCCTTGCGGAAGTCGGCGACTACCAGGAGCGGCTCGAGCTCGCTCCACTGTGCGGCGGTCATGCCCCGCAGCAGCTGGTTCTGCCGGAGCTGCAGGCGCACGCTGTTGCGCTGCGGGTGGTTCGGGAAAGCGGTCATCGGAGGCCGGATTTTAGACCCTTGACCTGAGTCAAGGCCGCGCGCGGGGCGCGCTTCTTACCATACGCTTCCCCTCGAGGAGGCCATCATGGGCACCGTCGAACCGCAAATTGCCACCGATGCACAGGCCGCCGTGACCGACGGCTTTCAGCTGGTCATCGATGCGCTCAAGCTCAACGGCATCGACACGATCTACGGTCTGCCGGGCATCCCGATCACCGACCTCACGCGCCGGGCCCAGGCCGAGGGTCTGCGCGTGCTCGCGTTCCGCCACGAGCAGAACGCCGGCTAC
>JAOUGZ010000632.1 GCA_029865405.1 Betaproteobacteria bacterium | reverse complement strand
CCAGCAGCATGGTGGCGTTGACGCGCCGCGGCCCGTAACGGTCGAGCAGCACCCCGAGCGGCAACTGGAACACGGCGAAGGCGAAGAAGAAGATGGCCGTGAGCAGCCCGAGGCCCGCGGCCGAGAGCCCGAGCTCGCGTGCGATCTCCGGCCCGATGATGGCGTTGACCGAGCGGTAGACGTAGGAGATAAAGTACCCGGCCAGGAACGGCAGGGTGACGCGAACCAGCAATCCGCCCGCGGGCCGCCCCGCGCCTGCGTTTTCGACCGGCATGCGGCTCAGCCCGCGGCGCCGCGCTCCTCCGCGGGCCCTTCGATCACCAGCATCAGGTCGTCCGCCGTCACCTCAGTGTCGCCAAGGTCCCAGAACATGATCCGCTTCTTTTCGCGCTCGACGCCGATCACCAGGCAGGGCAGCGAGCGCACCTTGCGCCCAATCTCGTCCGCCTGCGGCGCGCGCTCGCTCAGGCGCACGCGGCCGCGCTCGGTCAGCAGCTCGTTGATGAGCCCGACCGTATAGGCGCTCTCGACCGCGTCGGCGAGCAGGTACCCGCCGACGCGCGCCGGCGAGACGATGACGTCGGCGCCGCCCTGGCGCGCGAGCTTCGCGTTCTCGTTCTCGCGCACGCTGACGATGATGCGCAGCTTCTCGGACAGGTGGCGCGCGGTGAGCGTGGCGAGCACCGAGGTGTCGTCGCGGCCGACGCAGATGAGAATCGCGCGCGCCTTCTGCACCACGGCGCGGCGCATGATCTCCTCGCTGGTGCAGCTGCCCACCAGCGCGACGAAGCCCGCCTCGCTCGCGGCGCGCGCTGCGCCTTCGTTCTGGTCGATCACCACCACGTGCTCGGGCTTCTCGCCCTTGGCGACGAGCTCCACCGCGGCGATGCGCCCGCTGTGGCCGAAGCCGCAGACGATGACGTGGTCGGACAGCGAATCCTCGAGCTTTTTCATGCGGCGCTCCTCCATCATGCGCTGGAACACCATCTGGTAGGCGGTGCCCACGAATATGAACAGGACGAAAAACCGGATCGGCGTGACGAAGAACGAATCGATGAGGCGCGCGCGGTCGGTCACCGGCACGATGTCGCCGTAGCCGACGGTGGTCACCGTCACCATCGTGAAGTAGACCACGTCGAGGAACGACACGACGCCGTCGGAGGCATCGCGCAGGCCTTCGCGGTCGAGCCAGAACACTGCCAGCACGCTGAGGAACAGCGCGAGCACCAGCACCACGCGCACCGCCAGGGTGCGTGCCGCGGTGGACGCCTCCTGCCGCACCAGCAGGCGCACGCGCCGGTCCGAGCCGCGCCGCGGGAAAAGCTGCACCCGCAGCAGGCGCGCGAGGAGCCGGGACTCTTTGCGGTCTTCGGCCATCGCGGCGCGCGGCGCTTCGAGGCTCGCTCAGCGCGGCGGGGGTTCGATGCCGCCGAGGTAGAAGCGGTTCCAGGTCGGCGCCATCACCAGCTCGTTCACGCAGGTGCGCGCGGGCATGGTGGCGACGAACAGGATCGCCCGGCCGAAGTCCTCGGCCTGCGCCATGCGCGCGCGCTCTTCGGCCGACGGCGGCACCGGGCGCTTCTCCAGGATCGGCGTCGCCACCTCGCCCGGGAGGATCGAGGTGGCGCGGATGCCGTTCGCGCACTCCTCCATGTTGATCGACTCGCTCACGGCGATGACCGCGCGCTTGGTGGCGTTGTAGGCTGGCCCGGTGAGCACGCTCGCGTAACGGCCGGCCCAGGAGGAGATGTTGATGATGAGGCCGTCCTTCCTCGCGCGCATGCCGGGGATCACGGCGTAGCAGCAATAGAACAGCCCGTTGAGGTTGATCTTCACCACGTCGTCCCAGCCCTCGAGCGACATGGTCTTGAGGTTCCGCTTGCCGCCGCCGATGTTGGTGCCCGCGCTCGTGACCAGGATGTCGATGCGCTTGTGGCGCTTCTCGATGTTGGCAGCGGCTTTTTCCACTGCGGCGCGATCGCCGACGTCGAGCAGCGTCGCCTCGGCGCTGCCGATCTTCTTCAGCTCGGCGAGCGCGCTGTCGTTGGTGCGCGCCGTGCGCCCGGAAATGACGACATGCGCGCCCGCGGCCGCAAGTTCCTTCGCGCCCGCCAGGCCGATGCCCGAGCCGCCGCCCGTCACCCACGCGACCTTGCCCTTCAGTTCAGCGCTTGGCATATTGCGTCGCCCCGAACAGGACTTCCTTCTGCTCCTTGCTCATCTCCGGACGCCGCCGGTCGGCGAGCACCTTGAGCGCGCGCTCCACCGCCGGCCGGGCGGCGATGCCGTCGCGCCAGCGCTGCACGTTCGGGTATTCCGCGATCTCCACGCCCTGGCGCTCCGGAAAGCGCATCCAGGGCATGGTCGCCATGTCGGCGATGGTGTACTCGCTGCAGGCGAGGAACTTGG
>JAOUGZ010000106.1 GCA_029865405.1 Betaproteobacteria bacterium | reverse complement strand
GTGGGACCGGCGCGCAGCGCTCGGCGTGGTGCTCGCGGCACACGGCTACCCGGACGAGCCCAGAAGAGGCGATCGCATCGAGGGCATCCCGGCACCCGCGCCCGATTGCCGCGTGTTCCAGGCGGGCACGCGCGCCGAAGGCAAGAGCCTCGTCACCAGCGGCGGCCGCGTGCTCTGCGTCACCGCGCTCGGCGACAACCTGCGCGCGGCGCGCAGCCGCGCCTACGAGGCCGTCGAGCGCATCCGCTTCGACGGCATGCAGTACCGAAAAGACATCGGCCACCGCGCGCTGAAGAAGTGAACCTCGCGGCCGTCAGCGACTACTTCCTCGGCCTGCAGGCGGCGATCGTCGCCGCGCTGGAGGCCCTCGACGGCGGCAAGTTCCGCGAGGACCGCTGGACGCGCGCCGAAGGCGGCGGCGGCCGTGCCTGCGTCATCGAGGACAGCGCGGTATTCGAGCGCGGCGGCGTCAACTTCTCCAGCGTGCAGGGCGCGCGCCTGCCGCCCTCGGCCACGGCGTCGCGGCCGCAGCTTGCGGGACGCGCGTTCGAGGCCATGGGCGTGTCGCTCGTCCTGCACCCGAAGAATCCGTACTGCCCCACCGTGCACATGAACGTGCGCTGCTTCGCCGCGGGCGATGCCTGGTGGTTCGGCGGCGGCATGGATCTCACGCCGTATTACGCATTCGAGGAGGATGCCCGGCATTTCCACGTCGCCTGCAAGGCGGCGGTCGGCGCCGCGCGGCACGCGAAATTCAAGCGCTGGTGCGACGAGTACTTCTTCCTCAGGCATCGCGATGAGCCGCGCGGCGTCGGCGGCATCTTTTTCGATGACCTGAACGAGCCGGACTTCGACACCTGCTTTGGGCTGGTGAAGTCGGTGGGCGATCATTTCCTCACCGCGTACGTGCCGATCGTGGAAAAGCGCCGGGCGATACCGTTCGGCGAGCGCGAACGCGAGTTCCAGGCCTACCGGCGCGGCCGCTACGTCGAGTTCAACCTGGTGTACGACCGCGGAACGCTGTTCGGCCTGCAGTCGGGCGGGCGCACCGAGGCGATCCTCATGTCGCTGCCGCCGCGCGTGGCGTGGCGCTACGACTGGCGGCCCGAGGCGGGATCGCCCGAGGCACGGCTCTACACCGATTTCCTCAGGCCGCGGGACTGGGCATAGAATTGGCCACTGACAGCCCGCGCGCAATGATGAACAGCCGAGATCCGCAATCACTAATCGAGAAGTTGAAGGCACTGTCTCCCGATCGCGTGGCTGAAGTCGAGGATTTCGTCGACTTTCTGCGCGCGCGCGAGCAGGAGCGCGCGCTAACGCGTGCGGCGTCGTGCGTTGCCGAACCCGCGTTTGCTGCAGTCTGGGACAGCGACGAGGATGCCGTCTACGATCGGCTTTAGCTTCGGCGATCTCGTCCTCGTGCCGTTTCCGTTTACTGACCAGAGCGCTGTCAAGCGAAGGCCGGCGGTCGTCATCAGCGCGCAGCGATACAACGGTGAGCGCACCGACCTGATCATCATGGCGGTGACCAGCCAGACGCGCGCCACCGGATCTTTCGGTGAAGTGCAGGTCATAGACTGGAAGGAAGCGGGGCTGCTAAAGCCCTCGGCCGTCAAGCCCGTCGTGACGACGATCGAGAATCGCCTGGTCCTGCGCCGGCTCGGACGGCTGAAGGACAGCGATCAGGCGTCGCTCAGACGGGTGCTCGCTACCATCCTGGGCTAGTGTCCCGAGTCAGAAATGCGTGATCGTTTTTCTTCGATCTCGGGACTGGGCCGCTCTTGCCCAGTCCCGAGACACAGGGGCGATCACGTTGGCGTGAGCGCCTGCGCCATGCGACGGTCTCAGGGTCTCGTGATTTCCCGCAAGAACGAAAAGGCGCGGGAAATCACGAGATCGGCTAAAAGCTGAAAGGCGACGGATTTCGGACTCAGCACACTAGGGCAGTTCCGCGGCGCGCCGGTAGTGCGGCTGCGCCTCGGCGCCGCGCTCGAGCCGGTCAAGCAGCTGCGCCAGCTCCAGGTGCGTGGCGCGCGATTCCTCGAACGACAGGCTGGTCTCCAGGTACGTCTGCGCCTTGCCCCAGAGCTCGGCATGGGCGCAAAGGCGCCCCAGCGCGGCGAGCAGCTGCGGGTCCGACTCGTGCTCGAGCAGCCATTTCTCCGCGCGCTCGATGCGCCGGCGCGCTTCTTCGCCGCACGCGGGCTGCTGCATCCCGGGCAGGTCGCCATACAGCGCGGCGAGCGCCGGCGCCCACTCCTTGGCGAGCGCCTTCTCCACGGCGTCGCGCGCAAGGGTCGTCAGCCCCAGCGCCAGCGCGTGGCGCGCCGCAGCCCCCGCCACGCGCGCGACCGACTGCTCGCGCGAGGGAATCTTGCGCCAGCGCTCCTCGAACGCGCCGCGCTCGGCCGCCGCCTGCGCCAGCAGCTCGACGTGCGCCTGCACACGGTACTCCTCGGCCACGCCCGGCGCGATGGCGTCGCGCTTGGCGAGCTGCGCGGTGATGCGCAGCACTTCCTCCCAGTTGCGCAGCCCGCGCTCGGCGCGCAGCAGCAGCCGCAGGGTCGCAAACTGCCGCGCGCCCGTGCCCTGCAGGCTGCGCAGCGCATCGCGCGCGGTGCCGTAGTCGCGCTCGCCGAGCGCCATCACGGCGCGCGACAGCATGCCGGCGGTGCGCTGGCCCGCGTCCTGCGCGCGCGTCATCCATTGCTCGCGCCGCTCCGGCACGCCCAGCTCGTGCGCGGCGCGCGCGCCGATGATCGAGGCGAGGCCCGGCGCCGCATCGCCTTCAAAGGCGCGCGTCGCCTCCTTCTCCACGCGTGAGTAGCGTCCCTCGAGCCACGCCTGCAGGGCTGCGGCAAGCGCCGCCTGCGCCCGCTCGCGCCGCCGGCGCGCGCGAAAGGCGCGCACGTACGCCGGCAGCGCCAGCGTTTGCAGCAGCATGCGCAGCAACAGGTACGCCGCCACGAACGCAAGCAGCGCCAGCACCGCGAAGAGCAGCAGCGACATCTCCACGCGCCAGTCGGCGTAGGCGAACTGCACGTAGCCCCGGTCCAGGTGCCCGAAGACGGCGAGCGCCGCGGCCGCGGTGAATACCGCCAGCAGCCAGAAAAGGCCCCTCATCCCGGGTTGCGGTCGCGGCGCGACTTGAAGGCGCGCACGGCGTCGAGGCTGTCGGCGATCGAGGGCGGCTCGAAGCTGATCGGCGAGCCCTGCAGCTCGCCGAGCTGCGACAGCGCAGCCTGCGTCGGCCGCGCGCGCGCGTCGTAATAGCGCTGCAGCCACTGCCGGGCGGCGCGCAGGTCCTGCTCGAAGACGGGCTGGTTGCGCGAGAGCAGCGCGAGCCGCGCGTTGAGCAGCCGCAGGCGCAGATTCTCCCGCAGGAAGTACGCCTGCTCGGGAGGCAGGAGCGGCGGCACGGGCTTGTCCACGCGGCGCACGATCACGAGCTCCTTCAGGTCGCGCCACAAATTCGCGCCGAAGTGCGCGACGAAGCTCTCCTTGGCCGGCGCCGGCGCCGCCGGCGCCGGGCGCTCGAGGCGCGCGTCCAGGGCGAGCGGCAGATCGTCGATCGCGCCGAGCACGCCGTCGAGGCGCCGCGCCATGCCCGCGAGGTCGGCCGCCGGGAGCGACTTCAGGCGCTCGATGTCGCGCGCCAGCGCGCGGCGCACCGGCTGGAATTGCGGGCGGTCCGCCCGCGACAGGCGGCTTTCGGCCAGCTGCAGTGCGAGCAGCCCCGAGCGCACGTTGCCCGCGAGCTGCAGCTGCTGCTGCGCGATGGCGAGCACCTGCTCTATTTCGGCGAGCTGCCACTCGTCGCGGTTGCGCGACAGCTCCTGGTACAGAGATTCCAGCGCCGCCTGCTGGCTTTGCGCGTCGGCGACGCGCGCCTCGAGGGCGCCGAACTTCGCCTGCATCTCACGCGCAGCCTCCTGCGCCGAGCGCGCCGCAGCGCGCGCCTCGCGCGCGTCGTCCTCGACGCCTTTCAGCTGCCGCGCCAGCGCCTCCTGCGTGGCGCCGAGCTGCAGCCGCGCGTCGTAGTACACCCAGCCCGAGGCGCCCAGCGCCGCGACGATGAGCACGCCCACGAGCACGCGCAGGGCGGTCCCGCTGGCGGGGGCGGGCGGCGCCGCCGGCGGCTCGGGCGGCGCTGGCTGTGGGTTCGTTTCCATTGAGATCTTTTACTTCGCGCCGCCGAAGTATGCAAGCAGGCGCGCGAGCATCTGCGCATCGCCCGGGCCGGCCACTTCGACCGCGGCGAACCCCATTTCGCGCGCGAGGCGCGCAACCCGCTCGTGCGGCACGAAGATCGGCGCCGCGCCGATGCGCTCGCGCCCGAGCAGGGTGATGAGGTTCTCCAGCGTTTCACCCGAATTCGCGCACACGGCGTCGAGCGTGCCCGCCGGCGCGGCGCCGGGCGCGGGGCGCGCGCGCCGATAGCACTCGATGGCGCTCACGCGTGCGCCGCGCGCGGTCAGCGTCTCGGCGAGCAGCTCGCGTCCGCCGGCGCCGCGCAGGATGAGCAGCTGCATGCCCTGCACGTGCCGCATCTGCGGCAGCGCAAGCAGCGCTTCGCTGTCGGCGCCATCTGCCGGCGCGATGACCTCGCGTATGCCGTGCGCCTCGAGCTCGCGGCGCGTGCCGGCGCCGACCGCGGCAGTGCGCACGCGCGCCGGCCAGGGCCGCCCGAGCAGCGCAAGCGCCTTGCGCACCGCGCTCGGGCTGACGAACACCGCCAGGTCGTATTCCTCCAGGCGGCCGAGCGCCGCACGCGCGGTGCGCTGATCTTCGGGATCGCGGATCTCGAGGGCCGGAAACAGCACCGGCTCGCCGCCGGCCTCGGCGATCAGCGCGGCGAGGCCCTGCGCCAGCTCGCGCGGGCGCGTGACCAGGATGCGCCTGCCCGCCAGGGTCTTCGAATTCACGAGGCGATGGCCGCCAGGATCTCCCCAGCGCCCTGCGCGCGCAGCAGGCGCGCGGCTTCGGCGCCCAGCGACTCCGCGTCCCGCGCCGCGCCCGAGCACTCGGCGCGCGCCATGCGGCTGCCGTCGGGCGCGGCCACCAGCGCGCGCAGCGTCAGGCGCTCGCCCGCGAGCTCGGCGTACGCGCCCAGCGGAATCGTGCAGCTGCCGCCCAGCGCGCGGCTCACGGCGCGCTCGGCGCGCACGCAGGCCGCGCTCGCGGCGTGCGCGAGCGGCGCCACGAGCGCCGCCACGTCGGCGCGCGCCGCGAGGCATTCGATGCCGAGCGCCGCCTGGCCCGGCGAGGGCAGGCTCTCCTCGACCGACAGGCAGCGCCGGATGCGCCCTTCGAGGCCCAGGCGCTTCAGGCCCGCCGCCGCGAGCAGGATGGCGTCGTACTCACCGCGGTCGAGCTTGGCGATGCGCGTCTCGACGTTGCCGCGCAGCGTGAGCATCTGCAGGTGGGGATGGCGCGCAGCGATCTGCGCGGCGCGGCGCAGGCTCGAGGTGCCGATGCGCGCGCCCTGCGGCAGCGCCGCGAAATCCGCGGTGCGGCTGCACAGCAGCGCGTCGCGCGGATCCTCGCGCTCGAGGACCGCCGCCAGCACGAAGCCCGCGGGAAGGTCCGCCGGCACGTCCTTCATCGAGTGCACCGCGAGGTCCGCCCGGCCCTCGATCATGGCCTGCTCCAGTTCCTTCACGAACAGGCCCTTGCCGCCGACCTTGTCGAGGCGCTCTTCCAGCAGCTCGTCGCCGCGCGTGGACAGCGCGAGCAGCTCGACGGCCGTGCCCGGGTGCCGCGACTCGAGCCGCGCCTTGACATGCTCGGCCTGCCATAGCGCCAGCCGGCTGCGGCGCGTGGCGATGGTGAGGCGCGCGCCCATTCAGCCCTCCTTCGCCAGCAGCCGCACCTCGGCCCACTGGCGGCGGCTCACCGGCAGGCGCTCGGGCACGCCGTCGAGCACCACGTTCCAGTGCGGCTCGTCGCCGCCTTCGGCGCCGCGCTCGAAGCCGCGCACCGCGCTTCGCGCCACCAGGCAGTTGCGGTGCACGCGCACGAACCGCTCGGCGAACTCGCGCTCGAGCGCCACCAGCGATTCCTCGATCAGGTGCTCGCCGGCGCGCGTGCGCAGGGTCACGTACTTCAGCTCGGCGCGCAGGTACACCACGTCGCGCACCGGCACGAGGTGGATGCGGTTGCGCTCGGTCACCGAGAGGTACTCGCGCGCCTGCGCCGCCGCTTTCGCCAGCTGCTCGCGCGCCGGCGGGCCGTTCGCGCTCGCCTTCTTCAGCGCGGCGGCGAGGCGCGCCGCGCGTACCGGCTTGAGCAGGTAGTCCAGCGCATTGAGCTCGAAGGCCTCGACGGCGTGGCGCTCATGCGCCGTGACGAACACCACCGCGGGAGACAGCTCGAGGCCGGCAAGGTGCCGCGCCACCTCCAGGCCGCGCATGCCGGGCATTTCGATGTCGAGGAGCAGGACCTGCGCGCCGCTCGCCGGCAGCTGCGCCACGGCCTCGAGGCCGTTCGCCGCCTCGCCCACCACCGCCGTGGGCAGCTCCTCGGCGATGTCGGCGAGCAGCTCCTTCAGGCGCTCGCGCGCCGGGGTCTCGTCGTCCGCGATGAACACGCGCAGCATCGCCGCTAGGCCCGCGCCGGCCGGTAGGGCATCGTGATCTCCACCACGTAGCGCTCGCCCGCGACGCGCATGTCGATGCGCGCCTCGATGTCGAAGAACAGCTGCAGCCGCTCGCGGATGTTCTCCAGGGACATGCGGTTGCCGGCGCGGTGCGCGTGTTCCTCGATGTACGGGTTGTCGATGCGCGCGAAGACGCGCGCGCCGCGCCGCTCGATGCGCACGACGACCCGCCCCTCGCCCGCGCCCGGCTCGATGCCGTGGTAGATCGCGTTCTCGAGCAGCGGCTGCAGGATCATCGGCGGCATCAGGGCGTCGCGCGGCGCTGCGTCCAGCTCCCAGACCACCTTGAGGCGCTCGCCGAGGCGCAGCTGCTCGAGGCTCGCGTAGCGCTCGAGCAGCGAGATCTCGTCGCCGAGCGGCACGAAGCTGCGGTTGTCCTGCATCAGCACGCGAAACAGGTCGGCGAGGTCCTCCAGCGCGCGCTCGGCGCGGCGCGGGTCGCGGCGGATGAGCGAGAGCACGGCGTTCAGGCTGTTGAAGAGGAAATGCGGTCGGATGCGCGATTGCAGCGCCTGCAGCCGCGCCTCGGCGAGGGCGGGCGAATAGGCGCGCGTGAGCAGGCGCAGGTAGGCGAGCAGCAGCAGCGCGGCGGTCGCGGCGAGCGCGAGCGTGCGCGCGAGCCCCGCGGCGGCCTCGCCCGCTGCCGCGCTCGCCACGTGCAGCGTGCCACTCACCGCGAGAGCGAGCGCGACGACCGCCACGCCGCCCTGCCAATAGGGCAGGCGCGCGAGCACCGGCGAAAGCGCGTAGAGCACGACGAGCATCACCGCGAGCGCGGGCTCGAGCCGCGCCGCCACGAGTAGAAACCGGTCGAGCGCCGCGCCCCAGCCCGGTGCGGCAGCGAGCACCGCGGCGAACGCGAGCGCGTTGACGCCGAGCAGGATGCGCGCCACCACGCCCAGGTTGCGGAAGTCCGGCAAAGCATCGGCCGTGAAGTTTTGCTTTATACTCATTGGCATAGCGCGGTGCGCCGCGATCCCCAGTATGCCCCATGGCCCCTCCTCGCACCAAACGGATGCCGCGCCGTAGACCCGGCGCCGGCAAGGCCTCGGCGCCCTGGTCGGGCCGCTTCGCGGAGCCCGTCGACGACCTGGTGAAGCGCTTCACGGCATCGGTGGCCTTCGACCAGCGGCTCGCGCCCTTCGACATCGAGGCCTCGCTCGCGCATGCGCGCATGCTCGCCGCCTGCGGCATCATCGCGCGCGGCGACCTCGCCGACATCGAGCGCGGCATGGCGG
>JAOUGZ010000105.1 GCA_029865405.1 Betaproteobacteria bacterium | reverse complement strand
CCAGCGCCCTCAACATCCGGCGCTACGCCGAGCTGGTGCGCGAGCGCGCCGTGCAGCGGCGCCTGGCGCAGGTCGCCACCGAGATCGCCGAGAACGCGCTCAGCCCCTCGGGCAAGGACGTCGGCCAGATCCTCGACGAGGCAGAGTCGCGCATTCTCGAGATCGGCGAGGCGGGCTCGCGTCACGGCACGGGCCTGGAGGAGATCAAGCCGGTGCTGGCGCGGGTGCTCGAGCGCATCGACTTCCTGTACCACCGCGACAACCCGTCCGACGTCACGGGCGTGCCCACCGGGTTCAACGACCTCGACTCGAAGACCGCCGGCCTGCAGCCGGGCGACCTGATCATCGTCGCCGGGCGGCCGTCGATGGGCAAGACGGCGTTCGCGCTCAATATCGCCGAGCACGTGGCGCTGCACGCGCTGCTGCCGGTGGCGGTGTTCAGCATGGAAATGAGCGGCACGCAGCTGGCCACGCGCCTGCTCGGGTCGATCGCGCGCGTCGACCAGCACAAGATGCGCACCGGGCGGCTCTCGGACCAAGAATGGCACGACATTTCAGAGGCGATGGGACGGCTGCACGACGCGCCGATCTTCATCGACGAGACGGCGGCGCTGAACGCGCTCGAAGTGCGCACGCGCGCGCGGCGGCTGTGGCGCCAGTTCGGCGGCAAGCTCGGCCTGGTGGTGGTGGACTACCTGCAGCTCATGTCGACGAGCAATCCGAAGGCGGGCGAGAACCGCGCCACCGAGCTCTCGGAGATCTCGCGCTCGATGAAGGCGCTCGCCAAGGAGCTGGCAGTGCCGGTGATCGCGCTGTCGCAGCTCTCGCGCGCCGTGGAGAGCCGCAACGACAAGCGGCCGATGATGTCGGACTTGCGCGAATCGGGCGCCATCGAGCAGGACGCGGACGTGATCCTGTTCATCTATCGCGACGAGGTGTACCACCCCGAGAAGCCCGAGGCCAAGGGGCGCGCCGAGGTGATCATCGGCAAGCAGAGGAACGGCCCCATCGGCAAGGTCGAGCTCACCTTCCTCGGCCAGCACACGCGCTTCGCCAATTTCGCCGACCCGGGCTCGTTCTGAGACAATCGGCGAGTCGCTTCTGTCACAGGAGGGCGTGATGGCCGAGCCGATGATCCCGCAGAAATCGCCGTACGCCGTCGAGCTCGCTCCGGGCGATTACTGGTGGTGCGCCTGCGGCCAGTCCAAGCGCCAGCCTTTTTGCGACGGCACGCACAAGGGCGGGCCTTTCACGCCGGTCAAGTTCACGGTGGCGGAGGCGCAGAAGGTCTGGCTGTGCGGCTGCAAGCACACCGGCAAGAAGCCGTTCTGCGACGGCACCCACCAGAAAGTCACGTAGCACCCGCGCCCGGGCGTTGCGCCCGGGCGGGACTGCAGAAAGCGCGCTACTTCTTCGCCGCCGTCCAGCGGCCCTCGACGCCGTTGTCGGCGCGAAACGACCCTTCCATGCGCGCGCCGCTCACGCGCCCGCTGAAGTCGCGGCGCACGCCCTTCTCGTCGACAAAGGCGAAAGCGATCACGAAGCCGCGCAGCCGCGCCTCGCGCAGGCCGCCGAGCACCGTGCCGAGGGCGACGGTGCCCTCGATCTTCTGAAAGCGCTGCTCGAGCGTCAGTTCCAGCCTTTCGGTGGCGCCGCCGCCGGTGAGCTCCAGGCTCCACGCGCCCGCGACCGCCGCGGGCACCACCCAGAAGTAGGCGCGCCGGCCATCGAGGCTGGAGCTCTCGTCGGCCTCCCAGTCGTCCATGCTGAACGAATGCGACACCACGCGCGTGCCCGGGCGCATGGCAAGCAGCTGCGGCCGCAGCTTCAGGTTGAGCGCCGGCAGCAGGTACATGGTAACCACGGTCGCCTGCGAGAAATCGGACACGAAAATGTCCCCTTGCACGATGCGCGCGCGGCCCGCGACGCCGGCGCGCTCGACGTTGAGCTGCGCGTGGCGCGCCATCTCGGGGTTGTATTCGATGCCCAGGGCGCGCGCGCCGAACTTCTTCGCCGCGGCGATCGCGATCTTGCCGTCGCCCGCGCCGAGGTCGACGACGTAGTCGTTGGGCGTGACCTGCGCCATGCGCAGCATGCGGTTGACCACCTCGTCCGGCGTCGGCACCCAGATGACGTCCTTGCCCGGCTGGCCGACATGCGGCTCGTAGTCCTTGTCCTTCTGTGCGGCGACGGGCAGGGCGAGGGCGAGGGCGAGCGCGGCAAGCGCCGCGAGGGCGGGGCGAAACCAATGCACGATGGCGGCTCCTGGGTAGGGCGAAAGGCGGATATTACAGCGTGCTGGCGGCGGGGTCGGCGCGGCGCGAGCGCTCGCCGCGCGCCAGGGTCACGTGCCCGGCGTGCGACCAGTCCTTCATGCGGTCCACCACGTAGGTGAGGCCCGAGGAGCCTTCCGTGAGGTAGGGCGTGTCGATCTGCGCGATATTGCCCAGGCACACCACCTTGGTGCCCGGGCCCGCGCGCGTCACCAGTGTCTTCATCTGCTTGGGCGTGAGGTTCTGCGCCTCGTCGATGATCAGCCACTTGTTGACGAACGTGCGCCCGCGCATGAAGTTGAGCGACTTGATCTTGATGCGGGAGCGCACCAGGTCGCGCGTCGCGGCGCGCCCCCACTCGCCGCCCGATTCGTCGGACGCGTTGAGGACGTCGAGATTGTCCTCGAGCGCGCCCATCCACGGCTGCATCTTCTCCTCCTCGGTGCCCGGCAGAAAGCCGATGTCCTCGCCGAGAGGCACCGTGACGCGCGTCATGATGATCTCGGTGTAGCGCTTCTGGTCGAGCACCAGCGTCAGGCCCGAGGCGAGGGCGAGCAGCGTCTTGCCGGTGCCCGCCTGCCCGAGGAGCGTGACGAAATCGATGGCCGGGTTCATGAGCAGGTTGAGGGCGAAGTTCTGCTCGCGGTTGCGCGCCGTGATGCCCCACACGGAGTTCTTGGCGTGCGTGTAGTCGCGCACGGTCTCCAGCACCGCGCTGCGCCCGGATTTCTCCTTCACCGAGGCGTAGAGCGGCCGCTCGCCCGAATCGTCGTAGACGAACTCGTTCAGCAGGAGCTTGGGCACCAGCGGCCCGCGCACCCGGTAGTAGGTGTGGCCTTCCTTCTTCCAGGACTCCATGTCGCGCCCGTGCGTGTCCCAGAAGTCGGCCGGCAGGGCGCGCACCCCGGCGTACAGCAGGTCCGTGTCGTCGAGCACCTTGTCGTTGAAGTAGTCCTCCGCCGCGAGGCCGAGGGCGCGCGCCTTGACGCGCATGTTGATGTCCTTGGAGACCAGGATCACCGGGCGCTGCGGCGCCGCCTTCTGCAGGTGGCGCACCACCTGCAGGATGTGGTTGTCGGTCTTGCCGGCGGCGAAGGTCGGCGGCAGGCCGCCGTTGATGGCTTCGGTCTGCAGGTACAGCCGCCCGCCCGCACCGGGGCGGTCGCGCGTGCGGATCGGCAGGCCCGCCTTGATGTCGGCCACCGAGTCCGAGACGATCTCGTCGAGGAAGCGGCTCGCCTGGCGGGCGTTCCTCGCCACGTCCGAGAGCCCGCGCTTGTGGTCGTCGAGCTCCTCCAGCGTGCCGATCGGCAGGTAGACGTCGTGCTCCTCGAACCGGAACAGGCTCGCCGGATCGTGCATCAGCACGTTGGTGTCGAGCACGAACAGCTTGGTGCTGCGGGATTTCTTCTGCGGCGGGCGGGGCTTGGGCGCCATGGCGGTGGGGGGTTCGGCTGCGGCTGGGGTCCGTTCTTGTTCGTCGTGTTCGTCGAGCGGACGATCAGAGGGTTTTAACAAAGTCGAGTACCTCCTGTGCGTGGCCGGGCAGCTTCACACCGCGCCATTCGCGCGCGAGCCGTCCTTCGCCGTCGACGACGAAGGTGCTGCGCTCGATGCCGCGGACCTGTTTGCCGTACATGTTCTTCAGCTTGATGACGCCGTACTGGCCGCACACCGTGCCGTCGGCGTCCGACAGCAGGTGGAACGGGAAATGCAGCTTGGCCTTGAAATTCTCGTGCGCGCGCAGCGAGTCGCGCGAGATGCCGTAGATGTCGCAGCCCGCCTTGCGGAAGTTCATGTGCAGATCGCGGAACTGCATGCCTTCGTCGGTGCAGCCGGGCGTGTTGTCGCGGGGGTAGAAGTACAGCACCAGCTTCGTGCCCCGGGCATCCGAGAGTTGGAACGTGCCGCCGCCGGTGGAAGGCAGGGAAAAATCCGGAGCAGGGTTTCCTGGCATCCAGGCGGGGATTTAAGCCGCGGTCTCAGCAGTGACTTGCAACGCTTTCATTGAACACGTTTTTGGCAAGGGCCGCAAGCAAGCGATTGCGCTCCGGCCGCGGCCAAGAGCAGAGGGCTGATTCCAAGGCCCTTTTTCGACGCCCGCAGCCGGCTCTTAGTACACTGCGGGGACTTTCACCGAGGAGGCCGGTCATGAGCATTCGAACACTATGCGCCGCGCTCGCGCTGCTGGCATGGAACGGGGCAGCGCTGGCGCAGGACTGCCCGCGCGGCGCGCTCGACGCGCGCTTCTGCGATACCGACGGCGACCTGGTCGCCGATGTGCCCAAGGAGGCGAGCAAACTCGTGGATCCCCCGGTCCTGATCTTTGCCTACACCCCGGTCGAGGACCCCGCGGTCTATGCCAAGGTGTGGGACGGGTTCCTCGCGCACATGCAGAAGCTCACGGGCAAGCGCGTGCAATTCTTCCCGGTGCAGTCGAACGCCGCGCAGATCGAGGCGATGCGCGCCGGGCGCCTGCACATCGCCGGCTTCAACACCGGCTCCAACCCGCTCGCGGTGAACTGCGCGGGCCTGGTGCCCTTCGCCATGATGGCGCACGCCGACGACAGCTTCGGCTACGAGATGGAGATCATCACCTATCCGGGGAGCGGCGTGAACAAGGTCGATGACATCAAGGGCAAGACCCTGGCGTTCACCTCGCAGACCTCGAACTCGGGCTTCAAGGCGCCCTCGGCGCTGCTGAAAGCCGAGTTCAAGATGGTCGCCGGCACCGATTTCAAGCCGGTGTTCTCGGGCAAGCACGACAACTCGATCCTCGGCGTGGCCAACAAGGACTACCCGGCCGCCTCGATTGCGAACTCCGTGCTGAAGCGCATGATCTCGCGCGGCGTGGTCAAGCAGGACCAGTTCAAGTCGGTGTACAAGTCGCAGACCTTCCCCACCACCGGCTACGGGCATGTCTACAACCTGAAGCCCGAGCTCGCCGCCAAGGTGAAGGAGGCGTTCTTCACCTTCCCGTGGGAGGGCTCGGCGCTGAAGGCCGAGTTCGAAAAATCGGGCGAGGCGAAGTTCATTCCCATCACCTACAAGAACCACTGGGACGTGATCCGCAAGATCGACGCGGCGAACGACGTCAGCTACACGTGCAAGTGAGCGTGTAGCGGCGATGCTGCGCATCGAGGGGCTGACCAAGCGCTACCGTACCGGCGACCTGGCGCTCGACCAGGTCGACCTGGAGGTCCCGGGCGGCCAGGTGATGGCGCTGATCGGCCCTTCGGGGGCCGGCAAGTCGACGCTGATCCGCTGCGTCAACCGCCTGGTCGAGCCCACCGCCGGGCGCGTGCGCCTGGGCGAGACCGAGATCACCGGTCTCGGGCGCGCCGAGCTGCGCCGCGCGCGCCGCAGGATGGGCATGATCTTCCAGGAGTTCGCGCTGGTCGAGCGCCTTACGGTGATGGAGAACGTCCTTTCCGGGCAGCTCGGCCACGTCGGCTTCTGGCGCAGCTACTTCCGGCGCTTTCCGCAGGCCGCGGTGGACGCCGCCTACGCGACCCTCGAGCGCGTGGGCC
This sequence comes from Betaproteobacteria bacterium, assembly GCA_029865405.1. The sequence continues at coordinate 2,108 of JAOUGZ010000105.1, read as the reverse complement.
TCGCCGAGCAGATCGACAAGCGCGCCGATGCGCTCTCGGGCGGGCAGCGCCAGCGCGTCGGCATCGCGCGCGCGCTCCTGCAGCAGCCCGAGATCCTGCTGGTCGACGAGCCTACCGCGAGCCTCGACCCGAAGACTTCGCGCCAGATCATGCGCCTCGTCTGCGAGCTGTGCGCCGAGCGGCGCCTCGCCGCGGTGATCAACATCCATGACGTGCAGCTCGCGCAGCTCTTCGTGCAGCGCGTGGTGGGTCTGCGCGCCGGAAAAGTGGTGTTCGACGGCGCGCCGTCCGCGCTCTCGGCCGAGGTGCTGACGCGCATCTACGGCGAGGAGGACTGGACCGCCGCGGTGACGCGCGGCGCGCAAGGCGACGGCGGCGACGACGCGCTCGACGAGGAGCGCCTGGCGGGGATGGTCTGAGCGCGCTCGCCGGCCAGCGCTGGCGGCGCCCGCCGCTCATCGCCGACGCGCGCCTGCGCTGGGCGCTGATCGTCGGCGCGCTGGTGTACCTCGCGCTCGCGCTCGCCTCGCTCGAAGTCAACTGGAACCGCATCGCCGAGGGCCTGCCGCGTGCCTGGCGCTTCATCGTCGCGTTCTTCCCGCCGGATTTCGTCAGCCGCTGGGGCGACATCTACGAGGGGCTGCTCGAGAGCCTCACCATGACGGTCACCTCTACGGTGGTCGGCATCGCCATCTCGGTGCCGATCGGCATCGGCGCCGCGCGCAATGTCGCGCCGCCCTGGATCTACCTGGCGTGCCGCGGCATCATCGCCATCTCGCGCAGCTTCCAGGAAGTGATCATCGCCATCCTGTTCGTGGCGCTGTTCGGCTTCGGGCCGTTGGCGGGCTTCCTGACGCTGTCCTTCGCCACCATCGGCTTCCTGTCCAAGCTGCTCGCCGAGGACATCGAGGACATCGACCCGGGGCAGGCCGAGGCGATCCGCGCCACCGGCGCCTCGTGGCTGCAATGGATCAACTACGGCATCCAGCCGCAGGTGATGCCGCGGCTCATCGGCCTGTCGCTCTACCGCCTCGACATCAACTTCCGCGAATCGGCGGTGATCGGCATCGTCGGCGCGGGCGGCATCGGCGCCACGCTCAACACCGCGATCGACCGCTACGAGTTCGACTCGGCGGCGGCGGTGCTGCTGATCATCATCGGCATCGTCATGTTCGCCGAGTACAGCTCGAGCTGGATCCGCGGCAAGGTGCAGTGATGCCGCTCGAGCGCCGCGCCAGCGAAATCCTCTGGCGGCGCCTGCCGCCGGCGCAGCAGGCGGCGCGCTTCGCGGGCTGGCTCGCGCTCGCCGCGCTCACCGTGTTCTGCTTCGAGGTGATGACGCGCAACACCATCTGGGCGTTTTTCCTCGATGCGCCGCGCCAGGCCGCGGACCTGCTCGGGCGCATGGTGCCGCCGCGCTGGAGCTACATGAACCAGCTCTGGTGGCCGCTGTGGGAGACGCTCAACATCGCCACCATCGGCACGCTGCTCGCCATCGGCATGGCGCTGCCGGTGGCGTTCCTCGCCGCGCGCAACACCACGCCGAGCGTCGCGTTCGTGCGCCCGGTGGCGCTGTTCATCATCGTCTCGTCGCGCTCGATCAACTCGCTCATCTGGGCGCTGCTGCTGGTCTCGATCATCGGGCCGGGGGCGCTCGCCGGCATCATCGCCATCGCGCTGCGGTCGATCGGCTTCATCGCCAAGCTGATGTACGAGGCGATCGAGGAGATCGACGCCAATCAGGTCGAGGCGATCGCCGCCACCGGCGCCTCGGGCGGGCAGGTGCTGGTCTACGGCATCTGGCCGCAGATCCTGCCCGCCTTCGCCGGCGTGTGCGTGTTCCGCTGGGACATCAACATCCGCGAGTCGACCGTGCTCGGGCTGGTGGGCGCGGGCGGCATCGGCCTGAACCTGCAGGCCTCGCTGAACGTGCTGGCCTGGCCGCAGGTGACGCTGATCTTCCTCGTCATCCTCGCCTCGGTGGTGGCGAGCGAGTGGGTGTCGGCGCGCGTGCGGCACGCCTTTATCTAGGCCGTCCCAGGAAACGGCGCCGCGCGCAATCGGGAAACAAACGCCTGCGCGTTCTCCTCAGTGGTTCTGCAGCAGGC
>JAOUGZ010000104.1 GCA_029865405.1 Betaproteobacteria bacterium | reverse complement strand
CTCGCGCGCGCGCTGATCGCGCCCTCCGACCTCCTGCTGCTCGATGAGCCGACCAACCACCTCGACCTCGACACCATCCTGTGGCTGGAGGGCTGGCTGCGCGCGTACGAAGGCACGATCCTCGTCGTCTCGCACGACCGCGATTTCCTCGACCGCGTCTGCGACCATTCGCTCGCCATCCTGCCCGCCGAGAACGGGGGCCTGGTGCGGCTCTACGACGGCGGCTATTCGAAGTTCGAAAGCGCGCGCGCACTCGAGCTCGAGCAGCAATTCGCGGCGGCCGCGCGCCAGGACCGCGAGATCCGCCGCATCACCTCGTTCGTCGAGCGGTTTCGCGCCAAGGCGACCAAGGCGCGCCAGGCGCAGAGCCGCCTGAAGCGCCTGGAGCGCATGGCGCGCGTCGCACCGGTGGTCGCCGCGGACACCTACCGCTTCGAGTTCGAGGAGCCCGAGCGCCAGCCGGAGCGCGTGCTGGCGCTGCACGGGCTCGACGCGGGCTACCCCGGGCGCACCATCCTCTCGGGCGTGGAGCTCGCGCTCACCAGCGCCGACCGCGTCGCCGTGATCGGCGCCAACGGCAACGGCAAGACCACGCTCATGCGCCTGCTCGCCGGCGAGCTGGCGCCGCTCGCGGGCGAGCGCATCGCGGCGCGCGATCTCGTCGTCGGCTACTTCGCGCAGCACCAGGTCGAACTGCTGCGCGCCGACGAGACGCCGCTCGGGATGATGACGCGCCTGTTTCGCGGCCAGCGCGAGCAGGGGCTGCGGGACTTCCTCGGCCGCTTCGGCTTCGCGGGCGAGCGCGCCGAGCGCCCGATCGGGCCGCTCTCGGGCGGCGAGAAGTCGCGCCTGGCGCTCGCCGCGCTGGTGAAGCGCCGGCCGAACCTGCTGCTCCTGGACGAGCCCACCAACCACCTCGATCTGGAGATGCGCCGCTCCCTGGCGATCGCGCTGCAAAGCTACAGCGGCGCGCTGGTCATCGTGTCGCACGATCGCAGCCTGCTGGCCGCCTGCGCCGACCGCATCGTGGTGGTCGCCGACGGCCGCGCACGCGAGTTCGACGGCGATCTGGATGACTACCGGCAGCTGCGGCTGAAGGAAGGGCGCGCGCGCGACGGCGACGCGCGCGTGTCGCGCAAGGACGAGCGGCGCGCGGCCGCCGCCTCGCGCGCCGGCCTCAAGCAGCGCTTGCGGCCTCCGGAGAAGCAGCTCGCCGCCATCGAGGTGCGCCTCGCGCAATTGTCGCGCGAAATCGGCGAGATCCGCGCCGCGCTCGCCGACCCGGCGCTCTATGCGAGCCCGGACAAGGCGCGGGTGGCCGAGCTCGGTCGCGCGGAAGCGCGCCTCGCCGAGGCGCTGGCGGGCGCCGAGGAAGACTGGCTGCACGCCTCGGCGCGTCTCGAGGCACTGCGCGACGAACCTAGTTGATCGTGCGCCCGGTGCGCTCGTCGGCGGTCGGCGCCGCCTCGGTGCCTGGCAGCTTCAGCTCCATGTCCCAGCCGCTCTTCTTCACGGCTGCCTGCAGCAGCCGGCACACGGAATGCAGCAGCACCGCGTCGAGCGTCAAGGTCACCCCCTGGCCTTCCGCGGGGTGCAGGGCCAGGACCGGCTGGCCCTTGCGGTCATGCCCGGTCTGGATGCGCCCGAGCAGCAACGGCTCCTCGCCGAGTGGCATGTTGCGCGACTTGCTGCCCTCGTAGGCCTTGCTGAAGTCGGCCTTCTGCACCGCCTGCTGGTGCTCGATGCCGAGCAGCGCCTTGCGCGCCTCGGGATTCGCCTGCGTCCGGATGCGCGGGCTCGCCTCCTCGGCGAGCTTCACCAGCAGCGGCCAGAGCAGCTTCACGAAACGGCGCGTCAGCCACATGCGCAGCTCGACCGCGTCGCTCGCCGCGATCAGCATGAGCAGGCGGTCCTGCTCGGCGTTGTAATCCACCTTGAGCTGATGCAGCTTCACCGCCCCATGATAGCAATGCTGCGCCTGGACGGCGCCGGCGGCCGCGCCCACAATCGCGGCCATGGCGGACATCGTCCAGGCCTCCCGGCCCGAGCAGATCGAGCAAGTGCGCGCGCTGTTCCGGGAGTACGAGCGCTGGGTGGACGAGCCCTGCTGTTTCGCCAGCTTCGAGCGCGAACTGGCTGAATTGCCGGGCGAATACGGCCCGCCGGCGGGCCGCCTGCTGCTCGCCCTGGAGGACGGGGTGCCGGCCGGCTGCGCGGCGCTGCGACGCCTCGCGGACGGCGCCGGCGAGATGAAGCGGCTCTACGTGCGCCCGGCGTACCGCGGCCGCGCCATCGGCCGCGCGCTCACCGAAGCGGTGATCGCTGCGGCACGCGCCGCGGGCTGCCGCGCGCTGCTGCTCGATACGCTGCCGAAGATGGCGCCGGCTATCGCGCTGTACGGCGCGCTCGGGTTCGCACCGCGCGGCCCTTACGCCGCGGCGCCGACGCCCGGCGCGCGGTTCTTCGAGCTGCGCCTTTAGTCCCGGCGGCGGCGCGCTCGAGCAGCGCGGTCGTTGAGCGCGCGTGCTCGAACGGGATCGAATGCACCGCGCCGCCGCGCGCGAGCACCGCGGCGGCGCCGACGATTTTCGCCGCCGGCCAGTCGCCGCCTTTCACCAGCACGTCGGGCCGGCAGGCGTCGACGAGCCTCGCCGGCGTGTCGTCGTCGAACCAGGTTACCGCATCCACCCCCTCGAGCGCGGCGACCAGCGCCAGGCGGTCGGCGAGCGCGTTCACCGGGCGGCTTGGCCCCTTGCCGAGCCTGCGCACCGAGGCGTCGCCATTCAGCGCCACGATCAGTGCTGCGCCGAGCGCGCGCGCCCGCGCGAGGTACGTGACGTGCCCGCGGTGCAGGATGTCGAACACGCCGTTGGTGAACACGAGCGGCCGCGGCGCCGCCGCCGCCCAGCGTGCCGCGGCATCCGGCGCGAGGATCTTGGCCTCGAAAGCCGGTGCGCCGGGCGCTATTTTCGCGGCCGGCACACTTCGTCAGTCGACTTGCAGTACTCGAACAGCTTCACCACCTTGCGCACGCCCGCGGTGGTGCGCGCGATCTCCACCGCGTCGGCAGCCTCCTGCTCGGTGACGATGCCGAGCAGGTACACCACGGCGGCCTCGGTCACCACCTTGACGTGGAAGATGTTGAAGCGATTCGCGTCGGCGAAGCGCGCCTTGACCTTGGAGGTGATCAGCGTGTCGTTGGAGCGCGAGGTGGTCGAGGACTTGCCGGCGATCTGCAGGTCGTTGCTGACGCCGAGCACGTTGGGCACGGCACGCGCCAGGCCCTCGACCTCGGCGCGCGTCGCCTCGTCGGCGACTTCGCCGGTGAGCAGCACGTAGCGGTTGAACGAGGTCACGTTCACGTGCACGCGCTCGCCCAGGCGGTCGTCGATGCGATTCGCGGCACGCAGCTCGATGCCGCGGTCCTCGAGCTGCGCGCCGGTCGTGCGCCGGTCTTCGACCGTCGCCACGGCGACGCCCGTGCCGACCACCATCATTTCCACGCACCCCTGCAGCAGGGGCAGCGCCACGGCCGTGGCCAGAAGGAGTGCTCGCGTTTTTCTCATGTCTTCGGGGCTCCGAACAGGAGGGAATCGATACCGTCGCATAGGCAATGCAGCGCCAGAAGGTGCACTTCCTGGATGCGCATGGTGCGCTCGTGGGGCACGCACACGTGCACGTCGCCGGCGCCGAGCGCCGCGGCCATCTTGCCGCCGCCGCGGCCGGTAAGCGCCACCGTGACGAGGCCGAGCTCGCGCGCCGCGGCCATCGCCCGCAGCACGCTCGGCGAGTTGCCCGAGGTGGAGATCGCCAGCAGCACGTCGCCCTTGCGGCCGAGCGCGCGCACCTGCTTCTCGAACACCTGCTCGTAGCCGTAGTCGTTGGCGATCGAGGTCAGGTTGGAGCTGTCGGCGGCGAGCGACAGCGCGGCCAGCGGCGGGCGCTCGCGCTCGAAGCGGTTCACGAGCTCGGCGGCGAAGTGCTGCGCATCGGCGGCCGAGCCGCCGTTGCCGCAGGCGAGCACCTTGCCGCCGGCGCGCAGCGCCGCGCCCATCGCCTCGGCCGCGCGCGCGATCGGGCCGGCGAGGCTTTGCGCCGCGGCCAGCTTGAGCTGCGCGCTGTCGGCGAAGTGCGCTGCGACGCGCTCGGCAAGCGCGGCGCTCTGCTCGGCGTGACCCATGGCGGCATGATTCTACACGCCACGCGAACGCCTCGCGCCTACTCGCCGAAGGCGTCGCGGATCCAGCGGATGCGCGCCGGCGCGAGCGCATCGAGCAGCAGCACGTCGAAGCGGCACGCGACGCCGGCGCGGCCGGACAGGTACAGGCGCGCGGCGGCGATCAGCCGCGCGCGCTTGGCCGCCGTGATGCTTTCCGCCGCACCGCCGTACGCGGAATCCCGCCGCAGCCGCACCTCGGCGAAAACGAGGGTCGCGCCTTCGGCGGCCACCAGGTCGATCTCGCCGAGGCGGCAGCGCCAGTTGCGCGCCAGGATGCGCAGCCCCGCCTTCTGCAGCAGCTCGGCGCACAGATCCTCGGCTCGCGTACCGCTCGCGTTCATGGCACCCTTAACGCTGCCGCCCACCGCCGCGTTGACCGTGCTCCCCGGAACCCTGTATGTCGTCGCCACGCCGATCGGCAATCTCGCCGACGCTGCGCCGCGCGCCCTCGACACGCTGCGCCGGGCCGACATCGTCGCCTGCGAGGACACGAGGACCACGCGCACGCTGCTCGCGCGGCACGGCATCGATCGCGCGACGCGCCCCCTGCACGCGCACAACGAGCGCGCGGCGGGCGCTGCGCTGCTGGCCGAGCTGAGGGCCGGCAAGAGCGTCGCCCTGGTCAGCGACGCCGGCACGCCCGGCGTATCCGACCCGGGCGCGCTGCTGGTCGAAGCCGCGCACCGCGCGGGCATCCGGGTACTGCCCGTGCCGGGCCCCAGCGCCGCGATCGCGGCGTATTCGGCATCGGGCTTCGCCGCCGACCGGTTCCTGTTCGCCGGCTTCCTGCCGGCAAAGGCGGCGGCGCGCCGCAAGGCGCTCGACACGCTCGACCTGCCCTGGCCGGTGATCCTCTACGAAGCGCCGCACCGCGTGCGAGCCTGCGTGCAGGACTTGCTCGCGCGCTTCGGCGGCGCACGCGAGATCGTGCTGGCGCGCGAGCTGACGAAGAAATTCGAGGAAGTGGCGCGCCTGCCCCTCGCCGAGGCGCCCGCGTGGCTCGAGGCCCAGGCGCACCGCCAGCAGGGCGAATTCGTCCTCGTCCTCGGGCCTGGCGCGGATGCGCCGGCGGACGCGGATGCTGCCGAGCGCGTGCTCGATGCGCTGCTCGAGTCGCTGCCGGCGAGCGAGGCGGCGAAGCTCGCCGCGCGCATCACCGGCGCGCCGCGCAACGCGCTCTACAAGCGGGCCCTGCAACGCGGCAAGTAGAATCGCGCCATGGAACGCATCACCCTGATCCGCCCCGACGACTGGCACCTGCACCTGCGCGACGGCCCGCAGATGGCCGCAGTGCTCGCCGACAGCGCGCGGCGCTTCGCGCGCGCCATCGTCATGCCCAACCTGACGCCGCCGGTGCGCACCACGGAGCAGGCGCTGGCCTACCGCGAACGCATCCTCGCCGCGCTGCCCGAGGGCGCCGCGTTCGAGCCGCTGATGACGCTGTACCTGACCGACGACACGCCGCCCGAGGAGATCGCGCGCGCGCGGCGTTCCGGCCGGGTGCACGCCGTGAAGCTCTACCCGGCGGGCGCGACGACGCACGCCGATGCCGGCGTGACGCGCATCTCGCGCTGCTTCCACACGCTGGAGAAGATGCAGGAGCAGGGCATGCCGCTGCTCGTGCACGGCGAGGTCACCGCCCCCGAGGTGGACGTGTTCGACCGCGAGCCGGTGTTCATCGAGGAGGTGCTCGGGCCGCTCATCGAACGCTTTGCCGGCCTCAAGGTCGTGCTCGAGCACATCACCACGCGCGAGGCGGCGCAGTTCGTCGAGGTCACGGGGCCGAACATCGCCGCCACCATCACGGCGCACCATCTCCTGCTCAACCGCAACGCCCTGTTCCAGGGCGGCGTGCGGCCGCACCATTACTGCCTGCCCGTGCTCAAGCGCGAAGAGCACCGCGAAGCGCTGGTGGCGGCCGCGACCTCGGGCAATCCCAAGTTCTTTCTCGGCACCGACAGCGCGCCGCACGCGCGCCGCGCCAAGGAAACGGCCTGCGGTTGCGCCGGCATCTACACCGCGCACGCCGCGCTGGAGCTGTACGCGGTGGCGTTCGAGGAAGCGGGCGCCCTCGACAAGCTCGAGGGCTTTGCCAGCCGTTTCGGGCCGCAGTTCTACGGCCTGCCGGTCAACGCCGGCACGATCGCGCTCGAGCGCCGCGACTGGCGCGTGCCCGAGTCGCTGGCGTACGGCACCGACCAGCTCGTGCCGCTGCGCGCCGGCGAGACGCTGCCCTGGACGCTCGCCTAGCCCATCCGATCTTCGAGCCGTTGCGGCCGTGGCTGGACGCGCTGGGCGCCGAGCCCTCGCTCGGCGCCCTGAACGCCGCGTCCGAGCGCGCCGGGCTGCGCACCGAGAGCGGCCAGGCGCTGCGCTTCGTCGCCCCCGGCCGCGCCGACCCGTATTACGAGGTGCACGTGTTCGAGTCCGGCCAGGTGCACACGCGCGCCGGCAACCGCCACGATTTCTTCAACGCGCTCTGCTGGCTCGCGTTTCCGCGCACCAAGGCGCGCATCAACGCGCTGCATGCCGCGGCGATCCCGCGTGAGGGCGGCCGGCGCGGCCGGCTGCGCGACCTGCTCACCATCCTCGACGAAGGGGGCGCGCTCGTCGCCTGCGCCGACGCGTCGCTCAACGCCCTGATCCGCGAGTTCCGCTGGAAGGCTCTGTTCTGGGGCGAGCGCGCGCGCGTGCGTACGAGCATGCGCTTCCTGGTGCTGGGCCACGCCACGCTCGAGCAGGCGCTCGACCCCCGGCCCGGCATCACGTGCAAGGCGCTGTTCATCGATCCGCAGCGCGACGCCGACGCGCAGGCCGCCGAGTGGCTCGCGCAGCTTCCCGGCGACGCCTCGCCGCGCCTGCTCGCACCGCTGCCGGTATTCGGCTTTCCCGGGTGGCTGGCCGAGGGCGAGCGCGCCGCGTTTTACGACGACCGGCGCTACTTCCGCCCGCTCAGGGAGTAAAATCCAGGCGGGAGATGGCCAGGCAGCCGCTGTGGCGACACAGAGGAAAGTCCGGGCTCCACAGGGCAGGATGCGGGGTAACCCCCCGGCGCGTATAACCGCCGCGCAAGCGGCGCCAAGGCGACGAACAGGGCCACAGAGACGAGTCCTCGGGGTCAAACCCGAGGGGTGAAACGGGCAACCTCCATCCGGAGCAACACCAAATAGGCAAGCGCTTGAGGCCGGCCCGGCCGAGCTTGCGGGTAGGTGGCTTGAGCCCGCGGGTGACCGCGGGCCTAGAGGAATGGCTGCCGGAAGGGGTTCGCCCCTTCGCACAGAACCCGGCTTATCGGCCGTCTCCCGTTTTTCGTTTCGCGCCTTTTTCTTTTTCTTGCGCCGCAGACGCAAATACTTTTTGCGTTTGGCGGCGCGACCGCTGGATAATGCGGGTTCTCGTTTCGTGGCGGAGGAAGAACGGGCCCGAGGGCCCGCGCGGACACAAAAAGTGCACGACCGCCTCAATCAGAACGACGTCACGAACAAGATCAACGTCGAAGACCCGGATCAGGTCCGCGACGCGGTGCTCGCGCTGTTCGCGACGCGCTATCCGGGCGCGGACCTCGGTCCGCTGCGGCGCGCCTTTGCCGACGTCAAGTCCCTGTTCCAGGGGACTTATCCCGGCTATCTGCCGTGCGACACCCTGTACCACGATCTGCGCCACACGCTCGACATGACGCTGGCGATGGCGCGCCTCCTGGAC
>JAOUGZ010000631.1 GCA_029865405.1 Betaproteobacteria bacterium | reverse complement strand
TTCACGCGCCACGAGACCGCGCGCGTCGACACGCCGCTGCCCCCTGGGCCGTTCAAGCCGCTGCTCGAAGCCCTGCATCGCCTGCAAACCGCAGGCACGGCCATGCGCCTGCGCACGGCGCTGGTCACCGCGCGCAGCGCACCGGCGCACGAGCGCGCGGTGAAGACCCTGATGCACTGGAAGATCTCGGTCGACGAGGCGTTGTTCCTCGGCGGGCTCGACAAGGGCGAGTTCCTGAGGGCGTTCGAGCCCGATTTCTACTTCGACGACCAGCGCGGCCACGTGGAGTCGGCCGGCAAGCACGTGGCCACCGGCCACGTGCCCTTCGGCATCGCCGGGAGAAAACCCGCATGAAATGGTTCAAGTACGCGCTCTACACCCTGCTGGGTCTCGTCGTCCTGGTGCTTGCCGGCGTCGCCCTCATCGCCGCCACCTTCGATCCGAACGCCTACAAGGACGAGATCGAGAAGCAGGTGAAGGCGGCCACCGGACGCACGCTGAAGTTCCACGGCGACATCGAGCTCGCCTTCTGGCCGGCGATCGGCGCCAAGGTCGGCAAGGTCACGCTGTCGCGCCGCGCGAGCGAGCACGACTTTGCCGCGATCGAATCCGCGCAGGTCGCGGTGGCGGTGCTGCCGCTCCTGCGCGGCGAGCTGCTGGTAGACCAGGTGAACCTGACAGGGTTGAAGGCGAGCGTGATCCGCGCCAAGGGCGGCAAGTTCGATTTCGAGGACCTGATGGGCGCTGCCGGCGCGCCCGCCAAGGCCGGAGCCGCGAAAAGCAAGACGGGAGGCAGGGTCAAGTTCGACATTGCCGGCATCCAGCTGAAGGACGCCAGCTTCACTTACCTCGACGAAGGCAGCGGCCAGCGGCTCGAGCTGGACGACGTGCTGCTGCGCACCGGACGCATCGCCGACGACGTGCCCGGCAAGCTGGGCTTCGCCGCGCACGTGCGCGGCAAGAAGCCGCTTGTCGACCTGAAGGTCAAACTCGAGGGAACCTATCGCCTCGCGCTCGAGCGCCAGGAGTATGCCCTCAGCGGCATGGCGCTCGAAGTAAACGGCGCTGCGGCCGAGATGACGCGCATCGCGCTCGCGGTCACGGGCGATGCACGCGCGCAGCTCGCCAAGGAGGCGGTGAACGCCGATCTGGTGGCGAAGTTCGACGACACCACGGTGAAGGCGAAGCTCGGCATGACGGAGTTCGACGCGCCGCGTTTTCGCGTCGAGGCCGAGGTGGACCGCATCGACCTCGACCGCTATCTCGTCGCGCAGAAGGACGCGAAGCCCGCGCCCAGCGCGGGCCCGAAGGTGGCGGTGGACGTGCCCGTCGACCTGAGCGTGCTCGAGGGACTGCGCGCGGACGGCAAGCTGGCGATCGGCTGGCTGCAGCTCATGGGCATGAAGGTTTCGGACCTGAAGGCCGAGCTGCGCGTGGCGAACGGCCGCGCGGACATCGCCCCGCATTCGGCGAAGCTCTACGAGGGTTCTCTTGAAGGGGCCATGACGCTTGCGGCGCGAGGCAACCGCGTTTCCGTGAAGGAGACACTGAACGGCGTCGCCATCGGCCTGCTGGTGAAGGACCTGATGGGACGCGATGCGCTGGAGGGGCGCGGCAACGTTGCCGTGGACGTCACCGCGGCCGGGCCCACTGTGAACGCGCTGAAGAAGGCCCTTGCCGGCAGCGCGCGCGTCGAGCTGAAGGACGGTGCCGTGAAAGGCATCAACCTCGCCGAGGCGCTCAGGAAGACGCGCGCCGCATTCGGCTCCAAGTCGGCGCAGCAGGCGCCCACCGACACCGCGAAGCGCACCGATTTCTCCGCCATGAGCGCGAGCTTCGTGATCAGGGACGGCGTGGCGCGCAACGACGACCTCGACGTGCGCGCGCCGGCGCTGCGCGTGGGCGGCGCGGGCAACATCGACATCGGCAACTCGCAGCTCGACTACCTCGCCAAGGCGACGGTGGTGGCGACCTCCAAGGGCCAGGGCGCGGCGGACCTCGAGCACCTATCGGGCCTCACCATCCCGGTGAAGCTGACCGGGCCGTTCGACGCGCCGAAGTACGAGATCGACTACCGCGCGCTTGCCGGCGACGCCGCCAAGGCGAAGGTCAAGGAAAAGGCGAAGGAAAAGGTCGAGAAGAAGCTGCGCGACCTCTTCAAGCGCTAGAGGCGCCCTTCTTCGACTGCGTGGCAGGCCGCCGCGCCGTCGGCAACGGGGCGAAGCTGCGGCCGTTCCGAGCGGCAGCGCGCGTCGGCATGCGGGCAGCGGGGATGGAACGCGCAACCCGCGGGCGGGGCGAGCGGATTCGGCACCTCGCCGGCCACCGGAGTACGCGGCTTGCCGCTCATTTCCAGATCGGGGATCGCGTCCATCAGCATGCGCGTATAGGGGTGGCGCGGGGTGGCGAAGAGCCGCG
>JAOUGZ010000103.1 GCA_029865405.1 Betaproteobacteria bacterium | reverse complement strand
GGTGCCGCTGGTGACCTTCGGCGCCATCACCGCGGGCATCATCGCCGTGTTCACCATTGCCGCGGGCGCCATCATCCTCATCCCGACGTTCCTGTGGTCGGTGGGCCTGGTCGAGCACATCGACTCGCTCATGTACCGCACGGTGTGGTGGGCCTTCGGCCACTCGTCGCAGCAGATCAACGTCAGCGCGCACGTCGCCGTGTGGTACGCGGTGGCGGCGATCGTGTTCGGCGCCAAGCCGCTCTCGGAGAAAGTGAGCCGCACCGCGTTCCTGCTGTATATCCTCTTCCTGCAGCTGGCGAGCGCGCACCACCTGCTCGCCGACCCGGGCCTGACCTCGCACTGGAAGATCTTCAACACCAGCTACGCCATGTACCTGGCGGTGCTCGCCTCGATGGTGCACGGCCTCACGGTTCCGGGCTCGATCGAGGTGGCGCAGCGCCAGAAAGGCTTCAACCACGGCCTGTTCGAGTGGCTGAGGAAGGCCCCCTGGGGCAACCCGGCGTTCTCCTCGATGTTCATGTCGCTCATCGGCTTCGGCTTCCTCGGTGGCATCTCGGGCGTGATGATGGGCACCGAGCAGTTGAACCTGATCATCCACAACACGCTCTACGTGCCGGGGCACTTCCACGCCACGGTGGTGGTCGGCACCACGCTCGCCTTCATGGGCCTGACCTACTTCCTCATCCCGGTGCTGTTCCGCCGCGAGCTCGCCTTCCCGGGCATGGCGAAGTGGCAGCCGTACGTGTTCGGCCTGTCGATGATGGGCGTGTCGCTGTTCCTGATGGGCGCGGGCACGCTCGGCGTGCCTCGCCGGCACTGGGACATCGGCTTCGCCGGCAACGCGTTCGCGCATGAGTTCCCCGGCGCCGCGTGGCTGATGATGGCGCTCGCCGGCATCACCGGCCTCATCGCGATCGTCGGCGGCGGCATGTATCTGCTGATCACGGTGTACTCGGTGTTCCTCGGCAAGAAGATCGAGACGCCGGGCTTCAAGCACGTGCGCGCGAAGGACGGCATCGCGCCGGCGCCCAAGCCCGTGGCGGCGGCGATCGCGGGGCACCACCCGAACGTGGGCGCGGGCGGCCTGGTGGCGCCGGGCACCTTCGCCCTGGCGATGGTGTTCCTCGCCTCCTTCGTCCTGTACTACTTCATCAACTGGAAGTACCTGTCGACGGTCTGGCCGCTGAAGTGAGACAGGTTCTCAATCTCTTCAAGCTCAGGATCGGCGTCGCCATCGCCGTCGCCGCCGCGGCCGGCATGGCGGTGGAGTCCGGCGCCGGCCCCGGTGCCGCCGCCGGTGCGATGCTGATCCTCGCGGTGCTGGTCGCCTCGGCAGCCGCAGGCGCGTTCAACCAGTACGTCGAGCGCGATCTCGACGCGCGCATGGGCCGCACGAGGAACCGCCCGTTCGTCACCGGGGCGCTGAAGCACGGGCCGGCGTGGCTGTGGCTGATCGGCGCGATGCTCGCGCTTTCGGTGCTCGCCGCCGCCGTGGCGGCGAACCCGCTCGCCGCGCTGTACGTGTTCCTCGGCGCGTTCACCTACGGCGTGGTCTACACGGTGTGGCTGAAGCGGCGCACGTGGTGGAACATCGTGGTCGGGGGACTCGCCGGGAGCTTCGCGGTGCTCGCCGGCGCGGCCGCGGTGTCGCCCGCGCCAGGCCCCGAGGCGCTCGCGCTCGCCGTGGTGCTCTTTCTGTGGACGCCGCCGCATTTCTGGAGCCTCGCCATCGTCTGCCGCGAGGATTACGCGAAGGCGCGCGTGCCGATGCTGCCGGTGGTGGTGGGCGACGCGCGCGCGGCGCGTGCCATCTTCGCCAGCGCAGCCCTCCTGGTCGGCGCCTCGCTCGTGCCCGCGGCCTTCGGCCTGGGCTGGATCTACCTCTCGTTTGCCGCAGCCGGCGGGATTCTTTTCCTGCTGCGCTGCCGGGCGCTCGTGCGCCGCCCCGGACGCGGCGCCGCGCGCGCCGCGTTCCTCGCCTCGCTCGCGCAGCTGGGCGCGGTGCTCGCGGGCGCCATGCTCGATGCTGCGCTTCTCGCTTAGCGCGCTGCTGCTCGCCGCGGCGCTCGGCGCGCACGCCTTCGACGAGAAGCTCGCGCTGCGCGAGAGCCAGGCCGCGATCGGCCGCCCGATCGGCGACTACACGCTGCGCGACACCGAGGGGCGCACCGTGCGGCTCGCCGAGCTGCGCGGCAAGCCGCTGGTGGTGAATTTCGTCTACACCGGCTGCTTCCAGGTCTGCCCGGCGAGCACGCAGTTCCTCGCCAAAGCGATCGCCGAGGCCGAGCGCACGCTCGGGCCGGGGACGTTTCGCGTCGCCACCATCGGCTTCAACCTGCCGTTCGACACCCCGGGCGCGATGAAGGAGTTCAGGCGCAAGCACGCAGTGGAGTCGCGCAACTGGCTGTTCCTCTCGCCCGAGGCGCAAACGCTGCCGCAACTCGTCGCCGATTTCGGCTTTCGCTACGAGTCGACCGCCTCCGGGTTCGACCACCTGCTGCAGGCGAGCATCGTCGACGCCAGCGGCCGCATCTACCGGCAGGTATATGGCGATCAGTTCGAGGTGCCGCTGTTCGTCGGGCCGCTGCTTCAGCTCGCGCAGAACAAGCCCGTGCCGCAGGGCAACCTGCAGGCCTTTTTCGAGCAGGTGAAGCTGCTGTGCACCGTGTACGACCCCGTGGCGGGGCGCTACCGGGTGAACTACGTGATCGTCGCCGAGCTGCTCGTGGGCGCGAGCATCATCCTCGGCATCCTGGCGTTCCTGGTCGTCGAGTGGCGGCGGCGCCGGCGACCGTCGAATATTTAACCCAGATCAACCTGCGCGCCCCACCACCGCCCTAGGATGAGGCGGTGATTCACCGTATACACCTGATCGGACAGTGGTTTTTCCTCAGGGTAGAGGCGCTGTTCAACCTTGCCTTCGGCGACCGGCTGAACCCGCTGTACTACCTTGGCCCGATCGCCTACTACCTGATGTGGCTGGTGGTGGCGAGCGGGCTGTACCTGTACGTGCTGTTCGAGACCAGCGTCGGCGGCGCTTACGACTCGGTGCAGGCGCTGACGCTCGACCAGCCGTATGCAGGCGGCGTGCTGCGCTCGGTCCACCGTTATGCCTCCGACGGCGTGGTGCTGGTGATGGCGCTGCACCTCGCGCGTCACTGGTGCTTCGACCGCTATCGCGGGTTCCGCTGGTTTTCTTGGGTGAGCGGCCTGGTGCTGCTGTGGCTGGTGTACGCCTCCGGAATCAACGGCTACATGCTGCCCTGGGATCGCCTCTCGCAGTTCGTGGTCGTCGCGACCGCCGAGTGGCTCGACTGGCTGCCGGTGTTCCAGGGCGCGCTGGTGCGCAACTTCATCTTTGCCGAGAACCTGAACGACCGCCTGTTCTCGCTGCTGTCCTTCATCCACATCGGTGTGCCGCTGCTCGTGCTCGCCGTCCTGTGGGTGCACACGCAGCGCGTGCCGCAGGCGCGCACCGCGCCGCCGCTGCCGGTGGCGCTCACGCTGACCGCGGCACTGGTCGTGCTCTCGCTCGTCAAGCCCGCCGTCAGCCAGCCGCGTGCCGATCTCGCCACCGCGGCCGGCAGCGTCGCGTTCGACTGGTTCTACCTGCCGGTGTACGCGCTGCTGTACCGCACCTCGCCGGGCGAAGTCTGGCTGCTCCTCGGCGGCGCCACGGTGCTGTTTCTCCTGCTGCCCTGGCTGCCGCCGAAGAAGAAAGCGGCCGAGCACCATATGCTGATACGCCCCGACAATCGCATCGTCTCGGTGCGTGCAGGCGACACGATCCTTGATGCCGCGCTGCGCGAAGGCGTCGTTCTGCCGTTCGAGTGCCGCCATGGCGGCTGCGGGCAGTGCAAGGCGACGCTCGCCTACGGCGAAGTCGATTACGGCGCCTACCAGCAGGAGGCGCTGCCGCGGGCCGAGCGCGACGCCGGCAAGATCCTCACCTGCTGCGCCACGCCGCGCGGCGACATCGAGATCGAGTACCTGCCGGCGAAAGCCCTTGGCGGCATCCGCCCGCGCGAGTGGAGCGCCACGGTGGAAAGCCTCGAGCGGCTCGCCCCCGACGTGATGCGCGTGATCCTCGCCATCGAAGGCGGTGAGCCCATCTCGTTCTACGCCGGGCAGTACATCAACGTGCTGCTCGAGGACGGGGCGCGGCGCAGCTTTTCCTTCGCCACTGCGCCGCAGCAGAGCGCGCGCATCGAGCTGCACATCCGGCACATCCCGGGCGGGCGCTACACCGGCCACGTGTTCGAGGGGATGCGCGCCGGCGACAGGCTGCGCTTCGAGGGACCGCTCGGCGCCTTCTTCCTGCGCGAGGACACCGACAAGCCGATCATCTTCGTCGCCGGCTCGACCGGCTTCGCGCCGGTGAAGAGCATGCTGGAGTACGCCTTCGCCAAAGGGCTGCGGCGCCGCATGCTGCTGTATTGGGGCACGCGGCAGCGCGCGGACATGTACCTCGCCAAGCTGCCCGAGCAATGGGCGCGCGAGCATGACAACTTCACCTTCGTGCCGGTGCTCTCCGACCCCGCGCCCGAGGACCGCTGGCAGGGCCGCACCGGCCTCGTGCACGAAGCCATCCTCGCCGACTTTCCCAGCCTGGCCGGCCACCAGGTGTACGCCTGCGGCTCGAGCGCGATGGTGGAGGCCGCGCACCCGGCATTCCGCGCGCGCGGCCTCGCCCAGGACGACTGCTTCGCCGACGCTTTCCGCCCCGCGCCGCAGCTCGCGCGCCTCGGAGGCCACGCATGAAGCGAGCCCTGCGCATCGCCGCGCAGCTTGCGCTTTACGTGCCGCTCATGGCGCTGATCGGCTACTTCTCCACCGAGCCGCGCTTCTTCACGCTCGCGCCGGACCAGGCCCTGGTGCGCCTGTCGTTCATCCACGCCGCCGAGCGCAAGGAGGCGTGCCGCGAGCGCAGCGCCGCGGAGCTGGCCAAGCTCGCGCCCAACATGCGCGCGGCGCTCGACTGCCCGCGCGAGCGCGCGGTGCTGCTCGTCGAGCTGGAGGTCGACGGCGAAATCGTGCTGCGGCGCGAGGTGGCGCCCTCGGGCGTGCAGCGCGACGGCAACGCCACCGTGTACCACCGCCTGCCGCTCGCCGCGGGCCGGCACCGCATCGTCGCGCGCCTGCGCGACGGCCCCGGCGAGGAATTCAACTTCATCGGCGAAACGACGCTCGAGCTCGCGCCCGGCGCCGCGCTCCTCATCGACTTCTCGAAGGCCAAGGGTGGCTTCGTCTTTCGCACCTGAAAATAGGGACAGACCTCATTTTTCTTCCCGTTGGAAAAATGAGGTCTGTCCCCATTTTCTGGCGTCGTGGCGGCACCTCGGCGCGCTCGGCTTCGCGCTGTTCTGGGTGCTCGCCGCGAGCGGCATCTACCTCTATATCCGCTTCGACACCAGCGTCGCCGGCGCCTACGACTCGATCGGCGAGCTGGAATGGTGGTTCGGCGGCATGCTGAGGAGCATGCACCGCTATGCCGCCGACGCCTTCGTCGTGGTCGTCGCGCTGCACATCCTGCGCGAGCTCCTCGCCGGGCGCTTCCGCGGCTTTCGCGCCTTCACCTGGATCTCCGGCGTGCCGCTGGTGTGGCTGCTCTATGCTTCGGGCATCGTCGGCTACTGGCTGGTGTGGGACGCGCGCGCGCAGTTCTCGGCGCAGGCGACCGCCGAATGGCTGCTCGCGCTGGGCATCGGCGCGGAACCGATGGCGCGCAATTTCCTCGGCGCCGAGAGCATCACCGACCGCCTGTTCTCGCTGTTCGTGTTCCTGCACATCGGCCTGCCGCTCGCGTTGCTCGCCGGCATGTGGGTGCACGTGCAGCGCCTGGGGCGGCCCGCGACCGTCGCGCCGCGCGCCCTCGCCTGGGGCCTCGTCGCCACGCTGCTCGCGCTGTCGCTCCTCGCGCCGGTGTCCTCGGCGGCGCGCTGGGATCCCGCCGTGGTGCCGCAGGCGCTGCCGACGGACTGGTTCATGCACTTCCTGCACCCGCTCATGTACGCGACCTCGCCCGGATTCCTGTGGCTCGCGGTAGGCGGGGTCACCGCCGCGCTCGTCGCGCTGCCCTACGTCGCGCGCCGGCCGGCCGCGCCCGTGGCCGTGGTCGATCCGGCGAACTGCAACGGCTGCGGGCGCTGCGTCGCCGATTGCCCGTACGAAGCGGTCATCATGGTCGGCAAGCGCGCGCAGGTGTTCGACGAGCGCTGCGCGGCCTGCGGCATCTGCGCCGGCGCCTGCCCGTCCGCGACGCCGTTCCGCAGCGTCGCCGAGCTCGCCTCCGGCATCGACCTGCCGGACCTGACGGTGGATGACCTGCGGCGGCAGATGCAGGACGCGCTGCCGGCGGACGAGCTGGTGTTCAGCTGCGAGGGCGCGCACGCCGGCGGCATCCCGCTGCGCTGCCTCGGCATGCTGCCGCCGTCGTTCGTCGAATTCGCGCTGCGCAACGGCGCGCGCCGCGTGCGCGCCATCGGCTGCCGCGACGGCGAGTGCGCCTGGCGCACCGGCCTCGAGATCAGCGCCGAGCGCTTCGCCGGCACGCGCGACCCGCACCTGCGTCCCAACGTGCACCATGAAAAACAAGGCGATGCCCATGAGTTCTCTCTCCGCTGAGGCGGCCGGCGCCGCGGCCGCGCCGCGCTTCGCCCTCGCCTCGCCCGCCGACGCGCGGCGGCGCCTCGCCACCGGCTGGCTGTGGCTCGCGATCGCGGCGCTCGTCGGCGCGGGGGTGTTCTCGGTGCTGCTGGTCCTCGCGCGCGCGCCCTATACGAAGGACCTGTTCGCCGTGGCCGACTTCTTCCGCGTCGCGCTGGTCGTGCACGTCGATCTTTCGGTGCTGGTGTGGTTCGCCGCGTTCGGCGGGCTGCTGTGGACGCTGAACGGCGGCACGCGCCTGCTCGGGCTGGGCTGGGCCGGGCTCGCGACCGCGGCTGCAGGGACGCTCGCCATGTGCGCGGCGCCCTTCCTCGGCAACGAGCCGCCGGTGATGAGCAACTACGTGCCGGTGCTCGACGGGCCCGTGTTCCTGGGCGGCCTCGTGCTCTTCGCCGCGGGCTGCGCGCTGCTCGTCGCGCGCTCGATGCTCACTGCCCAGCGCGTCGGCACGCGCCCGGACGGCGCCGCGGCGCTGCGCTTCGGCCTCAACGCCGCTTCGGTTTCCGCGGCGGTGGCCTTGCTCGCCTTCGCCTGGTCGTACGCCGCGCTGCCGGCGAGCCTCGAGGGCAAGGCGTATTTCGAGGTGCTGTTCTGGGGCGGCGGGCACGTCCTGCAGTTCACCTGGACGCTGCTCATGTTCGCGGCGTGGCTCGCGCTCGCCGAAGCGGGCGGCGCGCGCGCGCCGCTCACGCCGCGGGTCGCGCTGCTGCTCTTCGCCATCGCGCTGGCGTCCGTGTTCGCCACGCCCGTGATCTACCTTGCCTACGACATCACCTCGGTGGAGCACTACCGGCTGCAGACCTGGCTGATGCGCATCGGCGGAGGCCTCGCCATCGTGCCTTTCGCCCTGGCGACGCTGTATGCGCTCGCCACCGCGCCGCGCGCCGAGCCCGCCGAGCGGCCGTTGCGCGCCGCGCTCGGCGCGTCGCTCCTGCTGTTCGGCGCCGGCGGCCTGATCGGCCTCGCCATCGACGGCAGCAACGTGAAGATCCCCGCGCACTACCACGGCGCCATCGTCGGCGTGACCCTCGCCTTCATGGGCCTCACCTATCACCTGCTGCCGCGCCTCGGGTGCGCGCGCCCGGCGCCGCGCCTCGCCACCGTGCAGGCGTGGCTCTACGGCGCGGGACAGCTCGCGCACATCGCCGGCCTGGTCTGGTCGGGCGGCTACGGCGTGCAGCGCAAGGTGGCCGGCGCCGAGCAGGTGCTGCGCGGCGCCGAGCAGATCGCCGCCATGGGCCTGATGGGCCTGGGCGGACTC
>JAOUGZ010000630.1 GCA_029865405.1 Betaproteobacteria bacterium | reverse complement strand
ATCGTGCGCCCGTAAAGACCCGTTTCGGCGCCAGGTCACGGACGACGTGCGGATCGCGTGAACTGCATCACCATTTGCCGGGCAATTCCGGTTGTCGGATACTGCCTCGGGCAAAGGAGGCACTGGCCCTGTCCACGCGTCGTTTCAGGCTGTTTGCCCGCATCCTTTCGCTGGCCTTGCTCATCAGCCAGATGGGTGCGTCGGCGCACGCCTATTCCCACATGGCGAACGACCCGCAGGATCTTCCGGAGACCACTCAGGGCTGCCGCACCTGCCATTCCTTCGCGCCGCTCCTGAGCGCGGTGGGCGGTTCGCAATCCGTGCTGCTGGTGGCCCCCGGTGCCGCCGACGTCTTCGTTTCCGCGAGCGCCACGCTGGCACCCGACACTCCGCACCACCCGGCATTCCGCTCCCGAGCACCGCCCGTCCTCCTCTGACCGGTGCGATGACCGCACGGTCGCGCGCACGCGCGCTCGTGTCCGTTGACTCGAGAGGAGGAGTTTCCGATGAGGGGTTTCAAGCACGTTGCGGCGTTCATGACGCTGGCCTGCGGACTGCTGCCTGCGCTCGCCAGTGCCGATGACGAGGTCGCGGCGCTGCGCGCCGAACTCGAGGCATTGAAGAGAGATTACGCAGAACGCCTGGGCGCGCTCGAGGCGCGGATCGAGGAGTTGAGCGCCGCTACGGCTGCGCCGGCGCCAGAGGTCACCGTCGCGCAAGACGTCGCAACGCAACCGGCTACGGGCGGTTCGAGCGCCGCGTCGGCATTCAACCCGGCGATCTCGCTGATTCTGGCCGGCAACTACACGAACCTTTCGGAAGATCCTGAGAACTGGCGCATCGCCGGCTTCATGCCGAGCGGAGGCGAGGTGGGCCCGGGCGAGCGCAGCTTCAATCTGGCGGAATCGGAGCTGGTGTTCACCGCGAACGTCGACCCGTACTTCTCAGCGACGCTGATCGCGGCCATCACGCCGGAAGACGAGATCGAGGTCGAGGAAGCGTACTTTCGGACGACATCACTGCCCTCCGGCTTCACCGCGAAAGGCGGGCGCTTTTTCTCCGGCTTCGGTTACCTGAACGAAGTGCACGCCCACGCCTGGGATTTCATCGACCAGCCGCTGGTGTACCAGGCGCTCTTCGCCAACCAGAGGGCGCAGGATGGCGTGCAGCTCAAGTGGCTCGCGCCGACGGACCTCTTCATGGAACTCGGCGCCGAGTCGGGCAACGGCGAGGCCTTCCCCGGCACGCGTCGCAACCACAACAGCCTGAACGGCACCACGCTCTTCGCGCACCTGGGCGGCGACCTCGGCGATTCCACAAGCTGGCGCGCCGGCGGTTCCTGGATCGACCTCGATGCGGAGGATCGCAGCTATGAAGACTCAGACGAGTTCGGCACGCCGATACTCAATGCCTTCACCGGCAATTCGCGCACCTGGGCCGTGGATGCCGTGCTGAAGTGGCGGCCTTACGGCGACGTCTCGCGCCGCGAGCTGAAGCTCCAGGGCGAATACTTCAGCCGCGAGGAGAAGGGCCAGCTCGCCTTCGACACCGGGGGCGTGGGCCTCAGCGACAGCTATCGCAGCAAGCAGTCCGGCTGGTATCTGCAGGGCGTGTACCAGTTCCAGCCGCGCTGGCGCGCCGGCGTGCGCTACGACTCGCTCGACTCCGGCACGCCGGACATCGGGCTCGTGGACTCGGGCGCGCTGTCGGCGGAGACCTTCCCGGCGCTGCTCGCCGGGGATCCGGAGCGCGTCAGCCTGATGCTGGACTGGAGCCCGAGCGAGTTCTCGCGCGTGCGCGCGCAGTACGCCTGGGACGGGGCGCGGGACGACGGCGAGCGCGATCGGCAGTTGCGCCTGCAATACATCTACGGAATCGGCGCGCACAGCGCGCACAAATACTAGGAACCGCAGTCATGACTCATTTCATACGTGGCGCGATTGCGCTCCTGTTCCTGGGCGTGGCCGTTCCGGCACAGGCGGCCATCAAGGTGCTCGCGACGACGGCGGACTGGGGCGCGCTGGCCGCCGAGCTCGGCGGTGACCGCGTCAATGTCTATACCGCGACCGGCGCGCTGCAGGACGTGCATCGCGTGGACGCCAAGCCGAGCCTGGTGGCGCGCGCGCGCACGGCGGACCTGCTGGTCTCGAACGGTGCCGAGCTCGAGATCGGCTGGCTGCCGGTACTGGTGCGTGAATCCGGCAACAAGCGCATCCAGCCGGGGAGCCCCGGCTACTTCGAGGCTGCGGCGCAGGTGCGCCTGCTCGAGAAGCCGGCGCAACTCGACCGCGCGCTGGGTGACATCCACCCGCAGGGCAACCCGCACCTGCAAATGGATCCGCGCAACATCGCCGTGGTCGCGAAAGCACTCACCGCGCGGCTCGCCGCGATCGATGCCGCAAACGAAGCGTACTACCGGCAGCGC
>JAOUGZ010000628.1 GCA_029865405.1 Betaproteobacteria bacterium | reverse complement strand
GGGCTCCTGCGCAAGGCGCTGGCGGATCTCGGCGCGGCGGGCTACGGCTATCGCGCCGGGCTGGAGATCGAGTTCCACATCTTCAAGCTGGTGGATCCCCGCTTGCGCCCCGAGGACGCGGGCCAGCCCGGATCGCCGCCCGACGTGGCGCTGCTCTCGACGGGCTACCAGCTCCTGTCCGAGACGCGTCACGACCTGCTCGAGCCTGCGCTCGAGGCGCTGCGCCGCGGGCTCGACGGGCTCGAGCTGCCGCTGCGGAGCTTCGAGTGCGAGTTCGGCCCGAGCCAGGCCGAGGTGACGCTGAGCGTCCAGGACGGGCTCGCGGCCGCCGACGCGATGGTGCTGTTTCGCAGCGCGGCCAAGCAGATCCTGCGCCGCCACGGCTACCACGCGACCTTCATGTGCCGGCCGAAGCTGCCCAACGTCATGTCCTCGGGCTGGCATCTGCACCAGTCCTTGACTGATCGCTCAGGCAGGAACGCGTTCGTGGACGAGAAGGACTTTCTGTCCGCAACGGGCAAAGGCTTCCTCGGCGGGCTGCTCGCGCACGCCGCGGCCTCCGCCGCCTTCGCCACGCCGACGCTGAACGGCTACAAGCGCTACCGCCCCTACTCGCTCGCGCCCGAGCGCGTGGTGTGGGGCCGCGACAACCGCGGCGCGATGCTGCGCGTGCTCGGTGGGCCGGGCGATCCGGCGACGCGCATCGAGAACCGCATCGGCGAGCCCGCCGCCAATCCCTACCTGTACTTCGCTTCGCAGATTTGCTGCGGCATGGATGGCGTGCGGCGCAAGCGCGATCCCGGTGCGCCCGAGCAGACGCCGTACGCGTCGAAGGCGGCGCTGATGCCGCGCTCGCTCGAGGAAGCGCTGGCGGCGCTGCGCGAGAATGACTGCCTGAAACAAGGTCTGGGTGAGCAGTTCGTCGACTACTACTGCCGCATCAAGGAAGCCGAGATCGCGCGCTTCAACCTCGAGGTCTCGGACTGGGAGCACCGCGAGTACTTCGACCTGTTCTAAATGGGGACAGACCCCATTTAGGTTCGCATCGGCTTCGCCCCCTGCGACCCCTTCTCGTACACCTCCACGCCCTCCGGAATCGCCACCCACGGCCGCGCCGAGCGCACCCAGATGTGCCGCGCGATAGGGAAGCTGTCCGGATCATCCAATGTCCCCGCCGCAATCGCCCGCAAGCCGGGACGCAACTCGGTCGTATGCGTCACCGGCGTCCCGCACACCGGACAGAACTCCGTACGCAGCCAGCGCCCGGTCTCGTCCGAGCGATGCTCGTACATCGACAGCTTGCCGCTCAGGAACTCGACGTCTTCCTCCTTGCAGTAGGCATTGAAGGAAAAAGCGCTTCCCGACCGCTTCTGGCACCAGGTGCAATGGCACACGAGCCCGACCTGCGGATCGGCCTTCACGCGATAGCGCACCGCGCCGCACACGCACCCGCCCTCTCGTTCGTTTCGCATCTTCGCCCGCCCGTGTCCCCCATAATGGGAGTTCCCGAATAGTACAAAGGACACCCCAGTGATCAAGTTCTACTTCCACACCGCCCCCAATCCCATGAAGGTCGCGCTGATGCTCGAGGAATGCGGCCTGCCTTACGAGCCCATTCCAATCGACACCCGCAAAGGCGAGCAGCACACCGCGGCCTTCAAGGCGATCAACCCGAACGCCAAGACCCCGGCGCTGGACGACGACGGCGTCAAGCTGTTCGACAGCAACGCGATCCTGCTGTACCTGGCCGAGAAGACCGGCAAGTTCCTGCCGGCGAACACACCGGCAGCGCGTGGGCCGATGTATTCCTGGTTGATGTTCGTGGCGTCCGGCATCGGGCCGTTCTCCGGCCAGTGCGTGCATTTCAAGCACTACGCGCCCGAGAAGATCGCCTACGCCATCAACCGCTACGACTACGAAGCCTGGCGCCACTGGAACATCCTCGAGGCGCGCCTGGCCAAGCAGAAGTACATGCTCGGCGACACCTACACGATCGTCGACATGGCGGTCTGGGGATGGGCGCGCGCCATACCGACCGTTCTCGGCAAGGAGGCCTGGGACAAGCTGCCGCACGTCAAGCGCCTGTTCGATGAGATCAATGCGCGACCGGCCGCGCAGCGCGCGGACTCGCTGAAGACGAGATACACGTTCAAGACCGAGATGGACGACGAGGCGAAGAAGGCGATGTTTCCGCAAAACGCCCGGCTGGTCGCCTGATGCGCCCGGCTTAACCCTTTTTGCCCGGAGGTGCGTTCAAGGGTTCGTCACCCCACAACGAAAGGACGAGCCATGAAACGCACCCTCCTCCAGGCCGCCGTCGGCGCCGCCTTCTGCACGCTGGGCGCCGCCCAAGCCGCGGTCACCGAGAAGCCCAGCACCCTCGCCGACCAGCAGTCGGTCGCCGTGACGATTTATAACGAGAACCTGGC
>JAOUGZ010000629.1 GCA_029865405.1 Betaproteobacteria bacterium | reverse complement strand
CTGTGCTCGTCGAATCGCTCGTCTCGTTCGACTGCCGCGTGGTGAAAAAGCTCGCGCACGGCTCGCACACCATCTTCCTCGGGCTGGTGCAGCAGGTGCTGTTCGGCAAGAAGGGCAAGGCGCTGCTGTACGCCGAAGGCCAGTACGCCAAGCTCGCTTCTTTGGCGCACGGCGAGCCGCTGCCCGAAGGGCTGGATTACTGGGGATTCTGAGGCGCTTCTGGTAAACTCCTCGGCCTCGCGCCCGTAGCTCAGTTGGATAGAGTACTTGGCTACGAACCAAGGGGTCGTGGGTTCAAATCCTGCCGGGCGCGCCAATCACAACAAGGGCTTGCAGCGATGCAGGCCCTTGTCATTTCCGGCCTGGACGACAAGGAAGCTCCTACCGCTTCCACCCGTTCGCGAGGAGCTTCACATATTCGTCCGGGACGAGGCTGAGGTAGCTCTGAAATGCCTGTGGATCGTAGATCTTCCAGCCCCAGCCGCCGAGAATCGCCGCGCCGGCACCCAACGCGGTAACCGCGATCAGCGTCTTCGGCACGAGGAAGAGCACGGTCCCGAGCGGACCGACGCGGTCGCGGGAGGGTCGCATCATCAGCAGGCCCGCGCAGATCAGCAGCAGCGAGAGCGGTAGGAGCAGCGGCCACGGGTTCACGGCAAGGGCATCCAGCCTCGCCTGCCAGGTGTGCGTTGCGAGGGCATGGGCCGCCGCCGCGGCGAGGCCTCCTGCGATCAGCTGCATCAGGCCCGCGATGATCGCCGCCACTCCGGCGCGACCCGAGCGCGGGTCTACGTAGAAGCGAAAACTCATGCGCTTCGTGACGATCGACGCCAGACCGCCGACCAGGAGCGCGCCGCCGACGAGCCCCACGCCCAGCGCGATGTCCCGTTCGGCCGCCGATTGCCAGCCCATCCAGACGACAAGAATTCCGGAGATGAGTGCGCAGTATTCGACGAATGGAAGCAGATTGAGGAGGCAGAGTTGAACGACGAACCGAACGCCACGCCGGCCCGATTGGCCGACGGAACGAACCGCGCGCCGGGCGGATTGCGCGATCGAACGAATGCGGCGGGTCAGGCCGCCGCCGCCCGATTGCCCCGCAGTGGAGGAGAAGTCGAGGTCGTCTGCGCCCGCGGAAACCTGAATCTTCGGCAGGGGCGGTACTGCCGAAGGCTCGCGCGCCTCGGCCCAGCGCCGCGCGCCGGAATGATCGGCGCCGGATACGGGGTCTCTGCTGGCGTAGATGATCGCGGCGACCAGCTGAAAGACTGCGAGCCCCGCGGCGATCGCGGGCGCGACGCTCGCCAGCGTCGCGGCAGGCAGCGCGAAGAGCACTAGCGCGGGAATCCACGGCACGCGGGGAGGGGGTCCCATGTCGATGCGCAGGCGCCGCGCGATCCATCGGGCGGCCGGTCCGCGGTCGCGGCCGCGGCGATGCTCCTGAAGCTTCGCGAGCGAGCGCCCCTCGAGCCAGGAGAGGAGCACGTACGCCTGCACGAGGACGCTCCCGACCAGCACGCTTAGCGCAAAGACGATCGCCGTCACCAACGCGAGCAAGGTTCCGGCGCGCCCGATAAACGCCATCGCCCCGCCGGCCAACGCCAGCCCCGTCATCGCGACCCCTGCGACGAGCGGCAGCGCGTACAGGCCGCGTTCCCGCAGGTAGCCCTGGAACATCTCGTTGCTCTGCAGCCGTCGAAGGAGCGCGCGCGCCTCGCCGATCGGATCGAGCAGCGCGGTTCGCAGAACGCGGTGCGACGGGGAGCCTTCGGCCATCATCGTCAAGCCCGTTTTCGGAGGCGGGAGTCCAGCATACGGAACCCGGGCCGGAATTTCTGAGAATAATTGCGCAGTGTTCGAAGCCGCGCGGTGTCTCCTTTCGGATTCAGGCGGGCAGCGCGTCGACGAGCTCGTTTCTCCACCTGACCGGC
Organism: Betaproteobacteria bacterium; assembly: GCA_029865405.1. The sequence continues at coordinate 498 of JAOUGZ010000629.1, read as the reverse complement.
CGCCTAGGGTCGAAAGCGGCCAGATCGAGAAACGTCCGCTCTCGGCCAGTAGCCGCCACATGGGGAGTGCCAACCAGGGGTCATGAGCGCAGAATGGAGCGTCACCGCCCGCATGGCGCGGCGCGGGTAAGAAGGAAGCTCCTATCCTCGTGTAGCACGCGCGCCACGCGGCGCGCTACTCGGCGTCCAGGTCTTCTAGCTCGATCGCTGCCTCCGGCGGCAACTTCGCGATGATCTCCTCGACCATGCGAACATGCTCGGCCTCTTCCTCTCGCAACTCCTCGAAGAGCGCCTTGACGTCCGGCTGCGCAACGCCAGGGATGGCCTGGTCGTAGAACGCGAAGGCCTTCTGTTCGGCGGCCAATGCCACCCTGAACGCACTGAGCGCTGACATGTTCCAGCTGGGCGCGCCGACGTCGGGGGCCTCCACATCGAAGAGGTCGTCGAGCGTCACTCTTGCAGGGGTGTCGCCAAAGTGCGTCTTCCGGCGCCGGGCGA
>JAOUGZ010000102.1 GCA_029865405.1 Betaproteobacteria bacterium | reverse complement strand
GGTATGACCTCGGTTCTATTTCCCGTCTTTCTTTTCGTAGTCTGGTTTCTATGGATACCAACCTGCCTCTTGGAGCGTGCCGCGCGAGGAGACTCCGGAGGCTTTTCCCCAATGCCAGTCTTTCCCTTCTATCCGCTTCTAGCTTGGGGTCTCGCTGCTCTACTTGACCGGTTCTACGATAACCTAGGACTCATAGTTGTCGGCGGTATACACACCCTGCTATTGGTCTCATTTATCGTATCCGTCGTCCGCTCATTGCTTCTTATACGTCGAAACAAACAAAATGCGGCCTAACCGTTCGGTCAAGCCGACGCGCTCCGGGCTGCGCCCTCCGCGCGCGGCTTACCTCTATCGTTAGATTCCGATTGACGATATACGTCAATGCCGTATAATGCACCATGTTCAGCTTTGTCGAATCAAAGCTGTTTACGCGCCTTGTCGGCGACTACCTTACGGACGACGAGTACGCCAAACTCCAAGTGACATTGGTCGAGGCCCCGGAACGAGGCGCGATCGTCCCCGGTTCTGGCGGGGTTCGAAAGTTGCGCTGGGCGCAGCCCGGGCGCGGTAAGCGAGGCGGTATCAGGGTGATCTACTACGCCAAGACGCACGAAGGCGTGGTTTGGATGCTGACGATCTATGCGAAGAATGAAGAGCAAAGCGTTCCCGCTCACGTTCTGCGCAAGATCAAGGAGGAGTTCGATGGCTAAGGCAAAACGCAATATCGGTCTTGAGATTCTTGAAGGTATTCGCGATATCAAGCGGGGCGAGCACGGGCGCGTGATCAATATCCCCTCTGTGACATCTGTACGCGAACGCACCGGTCTCTCGCAGTCCCGCTTTGCGCAGCTCCTCGGGGTGTCTGTGCGTACGCTCCAAGAGTGGGAGCAAGGCCGCCGTGCTCCTTCAGGTGCGGCCCGCACGCTTCTTCTGATCGCGCAGAAGAATCCCCGTGCGCTTCTGGAAGTCGCTTGATCGGAATCTAACCCTCGCTTGCACCGGACGGCCAAGGGCCGCCGGTGAAGCGACACGTTGGGTGGCAATGGACCGCCAGGGGTAGAATCGCCGCAACTGTCGAGGTATCTATGCATTTCACGATCGAGCACGAACGGGAAGAAGACGGCCGATGGTTGGCGGAAGTGCCTGAACTGCCGGGGGTTCTTGCGTACGGCGCCACCGAGCAAGAAGCCATGGCAAAGGCCCAGGTGCTTGCCCTGCGCGTGCTTGCCGAACGTCTCGAGCACAACGAGACCGGGCCTCAGCCCATCTCTATCGCGGTGGCATGAGCAACTGGCCTTCGTCGAAGGCCAATCGTGTTCTCGCAGCCCTTTACCGGATCGGATGGACGCTCAAGCGCCAGTCCGGTTCGCACAAGACCCTCTCACGGCCCGGCTGGCCTGACGTGGTATACGCGTTCCATGACCGCGAAGAGATCGGACCACGAATGCTGGCGCGCATTGCCAAGCGCACGGGTCTGACCCCGAACGACCTATGATCTCCGCGGTTTGCCGCCCAACTACGCCGTGGAAACCGACACGCCCAAGTACGGCGCGCTCGGATCTCGGCGGACGTTGGGACGCTATTGACACAAGGAGGTCCTCAGATGGCGCAATTTCGAAAGTCTTTGCCGCAGCTCAGGGGCGATTTCTTTCTCACTGACGGCGGCATCGAGACCACGCTCATATTCCTTGAGGGACAGGAGCTGCCGGATTTTGCGGCGTTCGACCTGCTAAAGACCAAGGAAGGCGAGGCTGCACTACGCAAGTATTTTCGTACCTATGCAGAATTGGCAGGACGGTTCAACACCGGACTAATTCTCGAAAGTGCAACTTGGCGCGCCAGCCCGGACTGGGGTAGCAAGCTAGGCTACAGCGCCAAAGAAGTGGCCGACGCCAATCGAAGGGCGATTTCCCTGCTCGAGGAGATTCGAGGCGAATTCAAGGGAACCCCCACGAGGGTCGTGATCAGCGGATGCTTGGGCCCGCGGGGCGACGGATATAACCCCGGCAAGACAATGACGGCGAAGGAGGCTGAAACCTACCACAGCGCTCAAGTGCGAGTCTTCCAAGATAGTGCGGCCGACATGGTGACGGCTATCACGATGAATTACGTCGAAGAGGCCATCGGCATTGCCAAGGCAGCTGAAGGAGCCGGGATGCCCGTCGCTATTTCGTTCACGGTCGAAACCGACGGCAGGCTTCCTACGGGACAGGCGCTGCGCGAAGCAATACAGCGCGTGGATGCGGCAACGTCGCGTTACCCCGCTTACTACATGATCAATTGCGCTCACCCGACGCATTTCGAGCACGTGCTGGAGCAAGGGGAATCCTGGACGCGCCGAATTCGGGGCTTGCGTGCGAACGCCTCACGCAAGAGCCACGCCGAGCTGAACGAATCGCTCGAACTCGACATTGGGAACCCGGGGGAATTCGGCACCGAACATGCTCACCTCAAGAAGCGCTTCGGAGACCTCAACATTATGGGTGGCTGCTGTGGAACGGATCACCGTCACGTCGAGCAGATTGCTACGGCATGTTCGCCGCTTTTTCAAAGAGCGTCCTAACCCGTAGCTGCTGCGGACGGGCCGCGAGCGCAGCGCCATCTCAACCGTTAGTCCGGTTGGCCCGCCGCAGAGCACGACGTTAGGTTACTGTTGGACTCGCGGTGCTGATATTCGAATGGGACCCTGAGAAGGCTCGTGAGAACGAGCAGAAGCATGGCATCAGCTTCGCTGAGGCATCACAGGTTTTCGACGATGATCATTCTTCGACCGTCCAAGACCCCGATCACTCGGTCGACGAGGCCCGATACCTCATCTTTGGCGCGTCCAAACAAGGCAAGCACCTGGTTGTGTCCTATACTGAGCGCGGAGACCGGATACGCTTGATCTCCGCCCGACAGATGACTGCGCGGGAGCGAAGAGCTTATGAAGAGTGACAAAGACACACTGAGAGACGAATACCCCGCGAACTTGATCAAGTCAGGGGTCCGGGGCAAGTACGCGAAGAGCTACCGGGAAGGCACCAACGTGGTCTTGCTGGACCCCGATCTACACGAGCTCTTCCCCAACTCCGAGGCTGTCAACCGTGCTCTCCGTGACTACGTCGCGAAGAAGCGGACAGCAACCTAACAGCACGCCGCACTCGGACGCACGCGCGAGCGCCGTGCTCTGCAAAGACCCAGCTCCGGCGCGCGCCGGTGGGCGTGAACGTTGATATGGCTTTCCTTGTCAACGCAGGCGAGTTGGTCCTGCCCACAGTGCGCGGTGAGCGAGTTGCATAGCTCGAGTGCCAGACAGGGAACGCGGCGGGGCCATCTTGAGCGACGGTCGATCAAGCTGATATTCGCGCGTTGGCTAGCGGCATGACTGCTGTGCGTCGCGGAGCTGCCTCGGTCTAGGATCTGGGATGCCGGCCGTGGGGCCGGACCAATAACGTTCGACAAGGGTTCTCCTTTCCGCGGCCGCGCCGCGTTTCCTGTCTGGCATGAGCAGTGGGTGCCGTGAGCCTCCTTGGTCGAGTCGATGAGGCTGGGCGTTTACTGATGCCCGATCGCGATCCTGCGGTTCACTGCGGCTTGACGCTCTGGCCGATGGCCCAGACGAACCCGGAGAGCTCGCGCGCGAGCGCCACCACGATCTTGTTGTGATGCAGGCGCCGGGCATTCATGCGTCGGTACTTCGTCGATAGGCGTAGCTGCGCACGCCAGGCGATGTCGCAGACGGCTTTCGGTATTCCTGCCTGCCGGGTGGCGATGATGCGCGTCACCCGCGCCGGATGCCGATAGGCCCAGGCCGCCTCGATCAGCGCGCGCCGCGCGTCGCTGTTGCCCGCCTTGGTGATCGAGCCCTGGCGCCGGTGCTCGCCGGAGGAGTCCTCCCGCGGGACCAAGCCCAGGTACCCCATGAGCTGGCGCGCGGAGCCAAAGCGGGTCAGATCGCCCAGTTCGGCGATCAGGGTCACGGCATGCACGAACTGGATGCCGCGCATCGCCTGCAGCGCCGCCACCACCGCGGCGAAGCGCCAAGTGAGGACCTCGGTCTCAATTGCCCGGGTGAGCCGCTCGATCCGACCGGTGGCCACCGTAATGGCGTCGACATACTCCTCGAACACGATTTGCTGCGCGGGCTCGGGCAGCTTCAGATCCGAGAGCCAGCGCCGGTGCGCTCCCGTCCAGGAGGTCTTGCCCACGTAGCGGATGTCGTTCCTCAGGAGCAGCGCCTTCAACTGCTGGCGCACGCGCCGCTGCGCGATCACCGCATCGTTGCGCCCGCGCACCAGATCCCGGATCGCCTCGTCCCGGATCTCGGGCACGTGGATCGCCTCCAACTCCCCCGCGCGCGCCAGGCTCGCCAGCCGCTCGCTGTCGCGCCGGTCGGTCTTGACATGATCGCCCGCGCGCTTGGGTACCAGCGCGGGCGAGACCACCATGCAGCGCTCACCCAGGGCGGCGAGCTCACGGTAAATCCACAACCCGCACGGGCCCGCCTCGTACACGAACACCCGTTCGCCGCCCTTGGACTGCTGTTTCCTCGCCATCTTCAGAAGCGACCCCCGGTCCCCGCCGATTCTCCCCACGCGGCGCACCTCGCCGCCTTGCTCGGCGAGAGTGATATCGATCGACTCCTTGTGCACGTCCATCCCCACAAAAACCTTGCTAGACTTTTCCATGGTCCGCCTCCGTTCAGTGTGTTTGCGCCACCGTGCCAAACCTGTGGCTCTGCGCGCCCTACGCGCAACCCACGTTACCGCGGAGGCGGGCCGCCTGCACTTGAACGAAAGCCATTCTGTCTAGCCTCGACCCCAGACTGGCGCGGAACGACTCATGCCTCCCGAGTTGCATGTGATTTTCGGCACCGGCCCGGTGGGGTGCTGGACGGCGCGCGCATTGCGTGGCCAGGGACGCGCCGTGCGCGCGGCGAATCGAAGCGGATTTCGGCCAGGCCTGATGCCGACCGACGTCGAGATGACCAAGACCGACGTCGCAGACCCGGCTCAGGCAGCCGCGGCGGCTGCCGGAGCCAGCGTCGTCTACCAAGCGCTCAATCCCCCGTATCACCTCTGGCACGAGTTCTTCCCGGCCCTGCAGAGCGCCGCGCTTGCCGCCGCCAAGGCCGCGAACGCCCGGTACGTGTCGATCGAGAACCTCTACATGTATGACTCCTCGAAGCCGATGACCGAGGCCTCGCCCGTCGCACCCGTGTCAAGCAAGGGCGCGCTACGCCGGAAGATGGCCGAGGACGTCATGACGGCTCACGCGCGCGGCGAAGTTCGCACGACTGCCCTTCGGTCCAGCGACTACTACGGACCTGGCGTGCTCGGTTCGGCACTGGGCGAGAGGGTGTTCGGCAATCTGGTCGCCGGCAAGAAGGCGCAACTCAGTGGCTCGACCCGGATGCCGCACTCCTTCTCGTATATCGAGGACGTCGGCCTCGCGGCGGCCGCGCTGGGCACGCAAGCAAAGGCCCTCGGCCAGGTCTGGATTGCCCCGCATGCCCCTGCCAAGACGCAGGGCCAGATGGTCGAGGAGGCGTGTCGAGTCCTTGGCGTCGAACCGAGAATCAGCACGGTGTCACCGCTCATGATGCGCTTGGCCGGGCTGTTCATCCCCGCGGCGCGGGCCAGCGTGGAGATGATGTACGAGTTCACAGCGCCGTTTGTGGTCGATTCGTCGCGCATCGAACGCGAGTTCAACCTCTCGGCCACGCCCGTCCCGATCGCCATCGAGCGCACGATCGCGTGGTACCGGGACCACCTTGCCAAAGGGTGAGGCCGTGGTCGGTCAGGTTGGGGCTAACGGCAGATTGCAGCGGACGCGGTTGGCCCCTGGCTGCTTTCGTTGGCGGTCGGACCGCGCCGCCGGGCCTTGCCGTTCGGCTGCAGCGCCATGAAAGAAGCGCGAAGGGTCGCCGTAAACGATCGCATGCAGAGGAATTACGTCTATTTCCTGACCGAGCCCATGGGCAGGAACTTTCGCGCCGACTTCCGGCCGGAAATGACGCCGAAGCAGATGCTGGCGCTGGGCGTATTCGGCGGGAAGTACATGACGGACTGTACCGACGAGTTTCCGGAAGACTGGTTCGTGCGCGCCAAACTCAATCACGAGCGCCATGCGCCTGAACTGAATTTCTTCGGCGTCAATGCCTCGCAGCCATTGTCGGAATGGAGAAGGAAAGGCTGGCTCTCCCGCCAAGATCCGCGTGGGTGGTTTCAGTGGTATTGCAGGTACTACATGGGCCGGCGCTGCCCCGACGACGACCGCCAGATCAAGCGGTGGAAGGGCATGACAAGGCATATTGCCCAGCTCAAGGCGAATTGCGCAAAAGGGAACCTGGATTGCCGGCGGAAACAAAGGCAGTCGCTGCTGCATTGGGCGTATGACAGCCGAAAGATCTGATCACGCGGCATGACGCATTCGACGCCGCCGCCGTCGCGAACCGCGTGATGCCCGAGCCCCCGCAGCGGCATCCGGCGCTCGCCCTGCGCTTCTGCGCCAAGGTCCTGCTCGCCACTGCGGCCAGTCTCGCCGCCGCGAGCGACCTCCCCCAGTCCGCGATATCGACGCTTGCCCGCACGGGCGCCGTCGCGTGCCAGCCGACGCTGCCCTATTTCTGCCGCAACACCCACGTCAGCTGCAGCGGGCGCACGGCGATTCGCACTTTTGCGTTCAGGCTGCGCGCGAACCACCGCCTGGCCTCGATCGAGCCCGAGTCGGACCCGTCCGGGATTGCGCACCTCTACACGCGCCTGAGCGCGGACTGGGACAACGCAGAGGGCTCCGTCATCGTTCGTCCGCAGGGCGCCAACGGGTACCTCCGGCTGCTTGCGGATGGCCGCTACAGCTTCCGGCACTATTCGCAGGACGGCGGCACCATGTCGCATGGCCATTGCCGCTAGCCGGGCGGCCTTTCCGCGCCCGCGTTCCCGCACCCGCGTATATTTGCGCTGATGGCCCTGCAGAACCACGCCCCGCGCCTTCGCGCATCGCTTGCCGCGCTCGCGGCCGCCCTGGCCATGCTGGCGGGCGCGCCCGCCGGCGCCGCCGAATTCGCCTTCGAGGTGGCGGCGCCGAAGTTCAAGGTGACGATCCCGGACCTGCCGCCCGTGCCCATGAAGCCGCACCCGATGCAGGGCACCCATCCGCACCTGCGCTTCCTGGGCGCCGACGGCGCGTACTCGGTATCCGTGATCACGCCGAGCGCCGCCGAGGGCATGAGCGCGCTGGAATGCGCCGGCGCGATTCTGCGCTCGCTGCCGTCGCGCCCGAACGTGCCCGCGGCCGCGGAGATCTACCGCGCGCGCATCGACGACCACACTTACGTGGCGATCTATGCCGTGCAGCTGCCCGGCTTCCTGCAGCTGAACGCGCACCTCCTGTCGGCAGCGGCCGGCACGCACTGCGTCGAGGTGCATGCCTCGAAGATCGCCACCACGCAGGACGACGTCGAGCCCTGGTTCAAGGGCTTCGGCAAGGCGAAGATCGAGCCCGCCGCCGGCGCCGCCGAGCCGCGGTGAGCGAGCGGCGCGAGCCTCCCGACCCGCGGCCGGCGCGATGCTCAGGTACCTCCGCCCCACCGTCTACGCCCAGCTCGATCCCGATCGCCTGGCCGTGCGCGACGTGCGCTCGGGCCGCAGCTACGCCGCGCGCCCGGTGGGCGCCGTGCTCACCGGGCCGGTGAGGAAGGTGGTGCGCGTCGGCGACGACGCGCTGACCGCCAGCGCCGGGCGCCCGCTCGAGATCGTGAACCCGTTCAAGCACCCGCGCATGCTTGTCGCCGACATCACCCTCGGCCAGCAGGTGCTGCGCGGCTTTCTCCGGAAGCTCTACCCGAGCGTGCTGCTGCCGCGCCAGCCGGTCCTCGTCCTGCACCCGCGCGTCGACCCCGAAGGCGGCTTCACCGAAATCGAGATTCGTGCCCTGCACGAGCTGGCGCGCGGCGCCGGCGCCGCGCGCGTGATCGTGTGGCACGGGCGCGAGCTGCTGCAGCGCGAGCTCCTCAGCCTGCAGCTCA
>JAOUGZ010000627.1 GCA_029865405.1 Betaproteobacteria bacterium | reverse complement strand
CTGACGCGCGCCTGCGCCGCGCGGTAGTTCGGGCCGTTCACCGGCTGCACCGACTCGAGCTTGAACACGTAGCCGGCGAGCGCGAGGGTGTCGCCGGGACGCATGTTCGCGTCCTGCTCGGCATCGTAGCCCTTCACCAGGGCGACGCCGACCACGAACACCGCCACGCCGACGTGCGCGAGCACCATGCCGTAGTGCGCGCGCGTCTGCCGCAGGCGCCCGCGCAAGCTGAGCAGCGCCGTGACCACGATCCAGATGGCGAGCGCAAGGCTGAAGCCGACCAGCGCGTGCCACTGCCCGAAAGCGAAGGGCAGGAGCAAGCCGGCGGCGAGGCTGACGCCGAGCGCCCAGCGCAGGAGCACCGCGAGCTCGGGCAGGCTGGCGCGCTTCCAGCGCGCGAGCGGCCCGACGCCCATCAGAAAGAGCGCCGGCGCCATGAGCGGCGCGAACACCGTGTCGAAGTAGGGCGGCCCGACCGAGATCTTGCCGCCGCCGACGGCGTCGAGCGCCAGCGGGTAGAGCGTGCCGAGCATCACCGCGCCGGCGGCCGCGACGAGCAGCACGTTGTTGGCGAGCAGCAGCGACTCGCGCGACAGCGGCGCGAATTCGCCGCCCAGGCCGATGCGCGCGGTGCGCCAGGCGTAGAGCACAAGGGGGCCGCCGATCGCGAACGCGAACAGCCCGAGAATGAAGACGCCGCGCGCCGGGTCGACGGCGAACGCGTGCACCGAGGTGAGCACGCCCGAGCGCACGAGGAAGGTGCCGAGCAGCGACAGGCCGAAGGCGACGATGGCGAGGAGCACGGTCCAGCTGCGGAATGCGCCGCGCTTCTCGGTCACCGCGAGCGAGTGGATGAGCGCGGTGCCGACGAGCCAGGGCATGAAGGACGCGTTCTCCACCGGGTCCCAGAACCACCAGCCGCCCCAGCCGAGCTCATAGTAGGCCCAGCCGCTGCCGAGCGCGATGCCCAGCGTGAGGAACGCCCAGGCCACCGTGGTCCAGGGCCGCGACCAGCGCGCCCAGGCCGCGTCCAGCCGGCCCGAGAGCAGGGCCGCAACCGCGAAGGCGTAGGCCACGGAGAAGCCGACGTAGCCCATATAGAGCATCGGCGGATGGATCACCATGCCTGGATCCTGCAGCAGCGGGTTCAGGTCGCGGCCGTCGGCGGCCGCCGGCAACAGGCGATCGAACGGATTTGAGGTGAACAGCATGAAGGCGAGAAAGCCCGCGCTGATCACGCCAAGCACGCCCAGCACGCGCGCGGTCATTTCTTCGGGCAGATGCGCGCTGAACAGCGTCACCGCGAACATCCACAGGCCGAGCATCGTGCACCACAGGAGGAACGAGCCCTCGTGGCCGCCCCAGGCGCCGGAGATGCGATACGCGAGCGGCAGCGCGCTGTTGGAGTGCGACGCCACGTACTGCACGGAAAAATCGTTCACCGCGAACGAGTACACGAGGCAGCCGAATGCGAAAGCGACGAGCAGCGCCTGCGCCTGCGCCGCCGGCCGCGCCACGCCCATCCACGCGGCGTCGCCGCGCGCCGCGCCGGCGAGCGGCAGCACGCCCTGGACGAGCGCGACGATGAGCGCGAGGGAGAGCGCGAGCTGGCCGAGTTCGGGGATCATTTCGGCTGCAGCGTCTTCTGCGCCTGCTCGACCGCGTGCGCGGCCTCCGGCGGCATGTAGTTCTCGTCGTGCTTGGCGAGCACCTCGCGCGCGCGGAACACGCCGTCGGCGCCGAGCGCGCCCTGCGCCACCACGCCCTTGCCCTCGCGGAAGAGGTCCGGCAGCGCGCCGCTGTACACCACGGGGATGCTCTTCGCCGTGTCGGTGACGAGGAAGCGCACCTCGACGCCCGAGCGCTTCACGCTGCCGGTTTCCACCATGCCGCCGATGCGGAAGGTCTTGCCCTGCGGCGCTTCGTTGGCCGCGATCTGCGAGGGCGTGAAGAAGAACACCAGGTTCTTCTCGAACGCCGAGAGCACCAGCGCCGCGGCGATGCCGAGCGCGGCGAGGCCGACGGCGATCGCCGCGAGACGTTTATGCCTTGGCTTCACGTGCGCGCCTCCTCAGCAGATAGACCTCGATCGCAAGAGCGGTAAACGTCACAGCGTAGGAACCCCACACATAAAAGCCCTTCCCGCCCATCGCCCAGAACTCGCTCCAGCCGCCCCAGTTCATTCCCGCTCCCGGATGATGCAGCGCACGCGCGCCAACGACGCGGCGATACTGTAGAGCCAGAACGCGAGCGCCATCAGCAGCATGCCGGTGAGCATGGTACTCGCCATGCTCGGCGCCCGCGTCAGGCTGACCGACGCGCCCTGGTGCAGCGTGTTCCACCACTGCACCGAGTAATAGATGATGGGAACGTTGACCACGCCGACGATCGCCAGCACCGCGCCCGCGCGGTCGGCGCGGCGCGGATCGTCGAT
>JAOUGZ010000626.1 GCA_029865405.1 Betaproteobacteria bacterium | reverse complement strand
TGCCGTTCTGCGCCACGGAGGTCTGATCGGCCTTCTCCGCCGAGAAGCAGATGCCGGCGAGGTCCTTGCCCAGGAGCGCGCGCAGCTTGTCCTTCGCCGTGACCACCGCGACCCGGGCGCCGGCGGCGCCGAAGGACGCGAGGATGGTGCCGGCCCGCAGGTACTTCGGGTCGTTCATCATCACTTCGGCGTCCGCCTCGCGGTCGTAGAAGAAGTTGCCGCAGATGCCGTGCACGGATGGCGGCACCCCGGTGACGATGGACAGGTTGTTCGGATTGGTGAACGAGGGCACCACGCAGTCGGCCTCGAAGGCGGCGCCGCTCGCGAGCACGCGCCCGAGAAACGGCGCCACGCCCGCCGCCACCGCCTGGTGGACGTAGTCGAACTCGCACCCGTCGACGCAGATCACCACCAGGGGCCGGTCCATCCAGCGGTAACTGCGCCCGTTCACCACCCGCGGAGCACGCTCGCTCATGGTGCGATCCTACTCCACGGTAGACTTGCGGCGGCATGCACGAGACTCCGGACGCCGAGCGCGCGCTCGCGCTCTACCGCACGATGGCGCGCATTCGTGCGTTCGAGGACGCCGCCGAGGAAGCCTCGAAGGGCGGCGTCGCCGCGTTCGGCGCGAGCCTTGCGGCGGCGAAGGTGCGCGGGCCGCTGCACCTGTCCACCGGCCAGGAAGCAGTTGCCGCCGGCGTCTGCGCGCACTTGGGCAAGTCCGACCTCCTCACCTCCACCCACCGCGGCCACGGCCACACGATAGCCAAGGGCGCGCGGCTCGATCGCATGATGTGCGAGCTTTTCGGCCGCGCCCCCGGCTACAACGGCGGCAAGGGCGGCTCGATGCACATCGCCGATTTCTCGGTCGGCATGCTCGGCGCGAACGGCGTGGTCGCCGCCGGCATCCCGATCGCGGTCGGCGCGGCGCACGCGCTGCGCGCGCGCGGCGCGCAGAACGTCGTCGCGTGCTTTTTCGGCGACGGCGCCATCAACCGCGGGCCGTTCCTCGAGGGGCTGAACTGGGCGGCGGTGCGCAAGCTGCCGATCCTCTTCGTCTGCGAGGACAACCGCTGGGCGGCGACGACGGCGAGCGAGGCGACGACCGCCGGCGCGGGCGCGCTGGCGCGCGCCGAGGCGATCGGGGTCCCGGGCGTACAGGTGGACGGCAATGACGTGTTCGCGGTGTGGGAAGCCGCCGGCAGGCTGATCGCCGAGGTGCGCGCAAGCGGCCCGCGCCTGCTGCACGCGATCACGTATCGCGTGAAGGGTCACGTGTCGGTGGACGTTGCGGCCTATCGCGATGCCGCCAAGCACGACAAAGAGCTCCAGCGCGACCCGCTGGTGCTCGCCGCGCAGCGCATCGCCGACGACGATCGGCTCGAAGCCATCGGGCGCGAGGCGCGCGCGGAAGTCGCGGCGGCGCTGGCCGCGGCGCACGCCGCGCCCTGGCCGGCGAAAGAGTCCGCCTACAGCGACGTGCAGGACACGGGAGCCGGCCGATGGCGCGGATGAACTACGCCGAGGCCGCCTGCGCCGCGCTCGAAGCGGCGATGCGCGCCGATCCCCAGGTCGTGGTGGTCGGCGAGGACGTGGGCCGCGGCGGCATCTTCGGCCAGTACCGCGGGCTGCAGCAGGCCTTCGGCGCCCAGCGCGTCATCGACACGCCGATCTCGGAGGCGACGATCATGGGCGCGGCCGTCGGCATGGCGCTCGCCGGGCTGAAACCGGTGGTCGAGATGCGCGTGGTCGATTTCGCGCTCTGCGCCATCGACGAGCTCGTCAACCAGGCGGCGAAGGCGCGCTACATGTTCGGCGGCCAGGGCCGCGTCGGCATGGTCGCGCGCCTGCCGAACGGCTTGTGGGCCGGCTCGGCGGCGCAGCATTCGCAGAGCCTGGAAGCGTGGTTCGCGCACATACCCGGGCTGGTGGTGGTGGCCCCGGCGACGCCGCAGGACAACTGCTCGCTGCTGGCGGCGTCGCTCGCCTGCGGCGATCCGGTGGTGTATCTCGAGCACAAGGAGCTGTGGGGACTGGAAGGCGACGTCGCGCCGGCGCAAACCGCGACGCTCGGCGAAGCCGAGATCGTCCGCGCCGGGAGCGACGTCACCGTGGTGACCTGGTCGAGAACGCGGCACGCCGCGCTGGAGGCGGCCACGCTGGTCGAGAAAGAGGGCGTATCGCTCGAGGTGATCGACCTGCGCACCCTCTGGCCCTGGGACCGCGACGCGGTGCTCGCCTCGGCCGAGCGCACGGGGCGCGTGCTCATCGCGCACGAGGCGGTGCAGGTGGCGGGCTTCGGCGCCGAGATCGCCGCCACGCTCGCCGAGGCGAGCGGCGCGCGCGTGCGGCGCCTGGGCGCGCCGCGCATCCCGGTCGGCTACTCGCAGCCGCTGGAGGACGAATCGCGCATCACGCCGCAGGCGATCGCCGCGGCCTGCGTCGAG
>JAOUGZ010000101.1 GCA_029865405.1 Betaproteobacteria bacterium | reverse complement strand
TCGTGGTGCTGGAGTTTCCGTCCCTGGAGCAGGCGCGCAAGTGGTACGCGTCGCCGGAGTACGCGCCCGCGCTCGCGCTGCGGCTGAAGGCCGCGCGCTCGAAGGTGCTGCTGGTGGAAGGCGCCGCCTAGCTAGCGGCGCTACTTCGCCTTGGCGGGCGCCTTGGCGCCCATGGCCGCGGGCTTCGCGTCCATGGCGATGCCCTTGCCCTTCTTGTAGTTGGCCGCCGCCCGATCCTGGGCCTTGCCGAGCAATTCCGCGTCCTTCGCCTTGGCAGCCGCGGCTTTCTCCGCCTCAGCGGCTTTCTCCGCGTCGCTCTTCGGCGGCGGCGCCGGCAGCTTGGCGTGCGACACCGCGTACAGGCCGATCATCGCCCCTCCGACGAGGGCCAGCAGGATCTTTTTCATTGTCTTTCCTTCATGCGTGGAGCGCCGGCCGGAATGGCCCCGCCCGGTGCGGATTTCGTGCCGCCCTTGACCTCGTTGTACCAGTATTCGTGGTGCTCCTTGGCCCAGGTCTCGTCGACCACGCCGTCGCGCATCGCCCGGTAAGCGCCTTCCACGCCGATGGTGCCCATGTAGATGTGGCCGATGGACACGGCGATGACCAGGACCGCGGAAACCATGTGGATGACGCTCATCTGCTGCATGGTCGAGCGTAGCTGGTCGAAGTTCGGGAACAGCAGCACGGCGCCGGAGACCACCAGGGCCAGGGACAGGACCACCACGAAGACCCAGAACCACACCTTCTCGCCGCCGTTGAAGCGTCCTGACGGCAGGTGCTTGCCGGCAAAGAACCCCGGTGCCTTGGCGAACCAGCTGAGGTCGTATGCCTTGGGCAGGTTGTCCTTCACGTAGATGAGAATGAAGAACACCAGGCTCACCGCAAACAGCGGCGCGACGAAGTTGTGCAGGTTCTTGGCGAGCGCCGAGAGCCAGGCGAACAGCGTGTAGCCGATCACCGGCAGCAGCACGTGCTTGCCGAAGAGCAGGATCAACCCGGTCACGGCCAGTACCACGAAACTGATGCCCATCACCCAGTGCGCCCAGCGCTCGGCCAACGTAAAGCGCTCGATCATCCGCCCCGTGGGCTTGCCGTGCAGCTTTACCGGTCCCAGGGAGAAATACACCGCCGCCAAGATCAGCGTGATGATCACCACCAGCCAGCCGCCGTAGAACGTCACGGGCCCGTTGCGGATCTGGCGCCAGGTTTCGCCGGCGGACTGCACGAGCACGCCGACCTCGCGGCCCTGCATGCTGGTGTAGCCCTCGTTGCCGGAGCGTACTTCACGCCACACCGGCGCGTTGTTCCCCGGCTGCGTGTCGCGGCGTTCCTGCTGCGCCTGCGCCTGCGGGTCGCTCGAGCGGCCGGTCTGCGCGAGCGCAGTGCCCGATCCTGCCATTGCGAAGAGCGCGAGCGCGAAGCCGCACACCCTGATTAGCGTCGTCATGCGTTCCTCCTGGGGCAAAGCGCCCGCTTACTGCTTGTAGATGCGGATGTCCTCGTTCTGGCCGAGGGCGCGCTGGTTGATCGCCGTCTCCCAGCTGCCGCGGTCACCCTTGTTCCAGGCGCTGCCGCGAAGCTCGGCCGCGGGCGAGGCGTTGTTCCAGGCCTGCGTGTCCGGCTTGCCCTGGTACTTGCCCTGCTTGTAGACAGTGACTTGCGCCTGCTCGCCGCAGCCGACGGCGAATAACGCCGCGATGACCGCGGCCCCCAACGCTACGCGCCTCACGACTTGCCTCCAGCGGGTGGCTGCGCGCCGGCCTTGCCCGGGCCGTAGGCGGTACCCCAGCCCCAGACTTCGGAGCCCTTGCCACGGCGCAGCACGCGCTCGCGGTAGATGTCCGCGATCACGTCGCCGTCGCCGCCGAGCAGCGCCTTGGTCGAGCACATCTCGGCGCAGGCCGGCAGCTTGCCCTCGGCGAGGCGGTTGCGGCCGTACTTCTTGAACTCGGCCTCGGTGCGGTCGGCTTCCGGGCCGCCCGCGCAGAACGTGCACTTGTCCATCTTGCCGCGCAGGCCGAAGGCGCCCGCCTGCGGGAACTGCGGCGCGCCGAACGGGCAGGCGTAGAAGCAGTAGCCGCAGCCGATGCACAAGTCCTTGTCGTGCAGCACCACGCCGTCCTCGGTCTTGTAGAAGCAGTCGACCGGGCACACCGCCATGCAAGGCGCGTCCGAGCAGTGCATGCAGGCCACCGAGATCGACTTCTCGGCCCCGACCACGCCGTCATTGATGGTGACGACGCGGCGGCGGTTGACGCCCCAAGGCACTTCGTTCTCGTTCTTGCAGGCGGTGACGCAGCCGTTGCACTCGATGCAGCGCTCGGCATCGCACAGGAATTTCATTCTCGCCATGGCGTTCTCCTTATGCCTTCGCGACCTGACAGAGGGTCGTCTTGGTTTCCTGCATCATGGTGACGATGTCGTAGCCGTAGGTCGTCGCCGTGTTCACCGCCTCGCCGCGCACGATCGGCGCGGCGCCTTCCGGGTAGTAGCCGAGCATGTCCTGCCCCTGCCACCAGCCCGAGAAGTGGAACGGAATGAACACGTGGTCCGCGCCGACGCGCTCGGTGACCAGCGCCTTCACCTTGATCTTCGCGCCCGAAGGCGTGCTCACCCAGACGTACTCGCCGTGCCGGACGCCGCGGTCGGCCGCGGTCTTGGGGTTGAGCTCGACGAAGTTGTCCTGCATCAGCTCGGCGAGCCACGGGTTGGAGCGCGTCTCCTCGCCGCCGCCTTCGTACTCCACCAGGCGGCCGGAGGTGAGAATGAGCGGGAACTTCTCGTAGTCCTTGTCGGCGATCGACTTGTCCTGCACCGACTTGAACAGCACCGGCAGTCTCCAGCGCACTTTCTGGTCCGCATGCGTCGGCCACTTCGCCACCAGCTCGGGCTTGGGCGAATACAGCGGCTCGCGGTGCAGCGGGATGCCGTCGGGGAAGTTCCACACCACGGCGCGCGCCTTGGCGTTGCCGAACGGATGGCAGCCGTGCTTCATGGCGACGCGCTGGATGCCGCCCGAGAGGTCGGTCTTCCAGTTCTTGCCCTCGGCCTCGGCCCGCTCCGCCTCGGTGAGCTCATCCCACCAGCCCAGTTTCTTCAGCAGGACATGGTCGAACTCGGGGTAGCCGGTCGTGATCTCGGCGCCCTTCGAGTGCGAGCCGTCCTCCGCGAGCAGGTTCTCGCCGTCCTTCTCCACGCCGAAGTTGGCGCGGAAGTTGCCGCCGCCGTCCATGACGTGGCGCGAGGTGTCGTACAGGTTCGGTGAGCCGGGGTGCTTGATTGCTGCGGTGCCGAAGCACGGCCACGGCAGGCCGAAGTAGTCGCCCGTCAGGTCGTAGCCGGTCTCGGCGTCCTTGCCGCCCTTGGCGCGCAGCGACTTCACGTCGAAGACGTGCATGTTGCGCATGTGCGCCTTCAGGCGCTCGGGGGTCTGGCCCGTGTAGCCGATGGTCCAGGTGCCCGCGTTGACCTCGCGCAGCGTGTCCTCCATCGACGGCTCGTCCATCCCGCCCTTGCCCTTCACCAGCTTGATGTTGTGCTTGTCGCCGCGCTTGCCTACGAGCTGGTCGGCGAAGCCGAGCTTCTGCGCCAGCTGGTACATGATCATGTGGTCGTTGCGCGACTCGAACAGCGGCTCGATCACCTTCTCGCGCCACTGGATCGAGCGGTTGGAGGCGGTGACGCTGCCGGCACACTCGAACTGCGTGGCCGCGGGCAGCAGGTAGCAGCCTTCCTTCTTCGCCATCGCCATCATCGCGGCGGTCGCCGAAGGATACGGATCGATCACCACCATCAGCTCGAGCTTCTTCATCGCCTCGAGCATGTCGAGGCCGCGGCTCTGCGAGTTGGGCGCGTGGCCCCAGAACAGCACGGCGCGCAGGTTGTGGTCCTGGTCGATGTTCTCGTTCTTCTCGACGATCGCGTCGTACCAGCGCGACACCGTGATGCCCGGCTTGGTCATCATCGCGTCGCTCGCGTACTGCTTCTTCAGCCAGTCGAGATCGATGTTCCACACCCGCGCCCAGTGGGCGAACGAGCCCGGCGCGATGCCGTAGTAGCCTGGCAGAGAGTCCGGATTCGGCCCGATGTCGGTCGCGCCCTGCACGTTGTCGTGGCCGCGATAAATGTTGGCGCCACCGCCCGGCCGGCCGACGTTGCCCAGCGCGAGCATCAGGATGGCGCTCGCCCGCACGATGGCGTTGCCGTTGGTGTGCTGCGTCTGCCCCATTGCCCAGATGATGAAGCCCGGGCGGTTGTCCGAGAGCATCTTGGCGGTCTCGTACATTTCCTTCTCGCCGACGCCGGTGATCGCCTCCACTTCGGCCGGCGTGTACTTCGCCATCACCTCGGCCTTGACCTTGTCCATGCCGTAGACGCGGTCGTGGATGTACTTCTTGTCCTCCCAGCCGTTCTTGAACACGTGGTACAGCAGGCCGAAGAGGAAGGCGACGTCGCTGCCGGAGCGCACGCGCACGAACTTGTCGGCCTTGGCCGCGGTGCGGGTATAGCGCGGGTCGGCGACGATCACCTTGGCGCCGTTTTCCTTGGCGTGCAGAGTGTGCAGCATCGACACCGGGTGCGCCTCGGCGGCGTTCGAGCCGAAGAACAGCAGGCACTTCGAGTTCTGCTCGTCGTTGTACGAGTTGGTCATCGCGCCGTAGCCCCAGGTGTTCGCGATGCCCGCCACCGTGGTGGAGTGGCAGATGCGCGCCTGGTGGTCGGTGTTGTTGGTGCCCCAGAGGCGCGCCCACTTGCACAGCAAGTAAGACTGCTCGTTGTTGTGCTTGGACGAGCCGATGATCATCAGCGCGTCGGGGCCGCTCTCCTTGCGGATGGAGGTCAGCTTGTTCGCGATGTCGGTGTAAGCCTGGTCCCAGCTCACCTTCACCCACTTGCCGCCCTCGAGCTTCATCGGCGTCTTCAGGCGATGCGAGTCGTGCGTGATGCCGTGCTCGCGCACCGAGGCACCCTTGGCGCAGTGCGCGCCGAGGTTGAGCGGCGAGTCGAACACCGGCTCCTGGCGTATCCACACGCCGTTCTCGACGACGGCGTCAATGGCGCAGCCCACGGAGCAGTGCGTGCACACCGTGCGCTTCACCTCCATCTTGCCGGCGCCCTTGGCCTGCGCCTGCGCCTCGCCGATCATGCTGAACGGCAGTTGCGCGGCGGCCGCGCCCGCGCCGAGCGTGATGCCCGAGCGGCGCAGGAAGGCGCGGCGATCCATGGTCTTGGCGAGCACGCCCGAAAGACCGCGGGCGAGTCGCGATTGCGGTACAGCCTGCTCGGATGCTTTTCTGGTCAGAAGCATGGCGATCTCCTCAGACCTTCGCGGTGCGGTAGTAGTTGTTGGTGTGCGCCGTCTCGTGATAGCCGCGCGAGCCCTTCTTGTCGCTCGCCGCCGACGTTCCCTGCAGCGCCTTGCCTCCGGCCACCACGGCGGCCGCGGTCGCTGCGCCGCCGGCGCCGACCGTCAATAGGAAGTTCCTGCGGGAAAGTTTGGCGATTTTTTGGACCATGTTGCGCCTCCTGTCTTGTGCCTACGCCGGCCCCGCTGGGGGCGGGGCGCTTGAAAACTTCTGCAAATTACCAACCTCTTTGTGCTTGATCAAGAGAAAGAAATTTCCTAGTTGATAATCGCTACCATCATCGTGATGCCCCATGAGAACGATTCTCGATGTGGATTATCCCCCTATCTCGAACGCCTCGCGCTCGACCTCGAAAAACGCGTGCGCGAATCCAGCGACATGCTTGTAAAAACGCGCCTTCTCCGAGGCCTTTACCGCATTGCAGAACGCGATTGCACCGCGATAGAGGTAGCGATTGAAGAACGCTTTCTGCTCGTCAAGCGGTCTCTGTTGCACTGCAATAGAAAATCGCATCGTTTCGCAAAGCGCCGAGACATGGTCCTCGGGTTCGTTGACGCTGTCGCGCCGTGCGATGCCCCACTCGGCGAGCTGGCGGCGCAGGTCGACGAGGGGCGTTTCGCTCTCGTAGCGCATCACGTAGTGCATGAGATACGGCGTGACCTCAGCGCGTCCCGCCGACATGAACAGGTCCGTATGCTCGTGCGCAAGCAGCACCGGGAAAGCGCTGCGGCAGGCCTCGGTGAGTTCGCGCCACGCCACCGCAAGCGCGCGCCCCTGCTCGGTGCGCTCGTCGTCGCCGCCGCGAAAGCCCTCCGCGTGCACCAGCGCCGAGAGCAGCTGCGCGTCGGGCGCGGCCTGGAACAGGCTCGCCACCAACCCGTAGAGCTGCGCGCGCGCCTGGTCCTCTGGTGTCGCCGTCGGCGCGAAGGTCATCGTCGCGCTCACGGTTTCTTCCCTGCGACGTCGAGGATCGACGCCTCCTTCGTGTTCTGCATCATGTCGACCACGCGGCAGTCGCCGCACATCTGCAGCCGCTTGAGCGCACCGTCGCCGGCGAACATCGAGTGCGCGCCGAGCTTGCCGAGCATGTTGTCCACCATCTGGCGCGTGCCGAACGGCTTGCCGCAGCGCACGCAATTGAAGGGCTCGGCCTCGTTCAGCACCACCGGCGTCTTCGCTGCCGCGCCGAGCAGGAGCCGCGGCACGAGCCGGATCGCATCCTCCGGGCAGGTCTTCTCGCACAGCCCGCACTGCACGCAGTTACGCTCGATGAAGCGCAGGCTCGGCGTTTCGGGCGCATCGAGCAGCGCGCCTTCGGGGCAGGCGCCGATGCACGCCTTGCATAGCGTGCACGTCGCCTTGTTCACGGTCAGCGCGCCGAACGGCGCGCCTGCCGGCAGCGCGATAACGTCCTGCGGCCTGGCCGCCTGCTTCGCCAGGTGGTCGAACTCGAAATCGAGCGTCGTGCGCTTCTCCGCCGAGAGGTTGAACGTCGCCGCCTTGGCCACGCCCTGAGCGGGCTTGAGCGCCCACAGCGCCGCTTCGAGCGCCGCGGCGTCGGCCGGGCGCAGCACGCTGAAGTGCGTGCCGGCGTAGCCCAACCCGGCGAGGATCGCCTGCGCGAAACGCATCTGCTCCTCGAGCGCGGCGCCGTACGCCGCGGGCTTGCCCTCGTCCATCAGCACCGCCACCTGGCTCGCGCCGTAGCACACGGCGCCCAGCAAGGCGTCGATGCCGATCGCGGCGGGGTGATACACGGCGAGCGGCAGGACGCGCGCCGGCAGGCCCTTGCCGCCGCGGATGGCGCGCCGGCCGGCGCCGTAGGTGAGCGTGCGGCCCTGCTCCAGGTCGTGGATCAGGACGCAGGCGTCCTTGCCGCCCGCGTCATGGTAGGTGCCGAGCAGCGTCTTCAGCCGCCGCCCGAAGTCCGGGGCGCGCGGATAGGCGTAGGTCATGGCGCCAGACGGGCACACCGTCGCGCAACCGCCGCAACCCGCGCACAGGTGCGGATCGACCTTGATGTGATCGCCGTCCGGGCGGATCGCCCCGGTCGAGCACACGTCGAGGCAGCGCGTGCAGCCGGTCTTGCCCGAGCGGCTGTGCGCGCAGATGGCCTCGCGGTACTGGAAGAAGCGCGGCTTCTCGAATTCGCCCACCAGCTGCGCGAGCTTCGCCGCGGCGAGCGCCTGCGCGAGCGGATCCGCGCCCGGCGCGGCGTAGCCCTGCGGCAGGTCCGGCATCGCGAGCAGCGGCGTACGCAAAAGGTCGAGCACCAGATCGAAGCTCTCACGGCGTGCGCGCTCGGTGCGCGAGAAGTCCACCGCGCCGATCGCGCCGCAGGCGGCGACGCACTTGCGGTGCGCTTTGCACTTGTCCAGATCGATCTGGTAGGTGAAGTCGATCGCGTTCTCGGGGCAGGCATCCAGGCACGCGTTGCAGCGCGTGCACAGCTCGAGGTCGATGGGGTTTTCCTGCTGCCACTCGACTTCGAACGCGCCCAGGTGCCCGCTCACGCGCACCGGCTTGCCCGACCACACGGGGTAGGCGCGCTCCACCGGCAGCTCGCCGCCCTTCGCGTCGGTGATCAGCACGCTCGGCTCGAGCGCGCCGCCGAGCTCGCCAGCGAGGCGCTGCGCCCAGTCGAGCGCCGCCGCCGACGGGCCGATCACCAGCACCTGCCCGGCCGACTTGTACTCGACGTTCGGCACCGGCTCGGGCTCGGG
This sequence comes from Betaproteobacteria bacterium, assembly GCA_029865405.1. Next base: position 8 of record JAOUGZ010000101.1, on the reverse strand, counting down.
CAGCGCCG
>JAOUGZ010000624.1 GCA_029865405.1 Betaproteobacteria bacterium | reverse complement strand
AGAGCCTGGAACGCAAGGCCTACGACATCGGCGTGCAGAGCTCGGCGCGCTCGCCCTCGGACCGGATCGCGGTGATCGCCATCGACGATACGTCGATCGCCAACATCGGCCGCTGGCCGTGGTCGCGCGAAGTGCACGCGCGCATGACCGACCTGTTGTCGGGCGCCAAGGCCAAGGTGATCGCCAACACCCTGTTCCTGTTCGAGCCGCAGATCGATCCCGGCTACCCGTACATCACCAGGCTGCTCGAGCTGGCGGCGCGGGCAGACGCGGCGGCACCGGCGCAGGCGGAAATGACCGCGCTGCTGCGCGAGGCGGAAGCCGCCCTCAACACCGACCGGCGCCTCGCCGAGAGCTACACCACGGCGGGCAGCGTGCTGCTGCCGATGTTGTTCACGATTGACATTCCTCGCGGCAAGCCCGATCGCGCGCTGCCCGATTTCGTGATGAAGAACGCGATCCCGGGCGCCGACGGCGAGCTCGGCGCGCTGCCCGCATCACAGGTGCAGATTCCGCTCGAGCGCCTGGGGCGCTCGGTGGCGGGCCTCGGACACTTGAATGCCAACCCCGATGTCGACGGCGGCATCCGCACCGAACCGCTGGTGCTGCGCTACTTCGAGCAGCATTTCCCGTCGCTGTCGCTGATGATCGCGGCGCGAAGCCTCAACCTCGCGCCCGCCGACATCAGGATCCGCGCCAACGAGGGCGTGGCGCTCGGGCGCCTGAACATCGGCACCGACCCCGCGCTGCAGATGTACACCTACTTCTACAAGGATCGCGACGGTCGGCCCGCCTTCCAGGTGGATTCCTTCTACGACGTGATCACCGGCAAGATTCCGGCCGCCAAGTACGCCGACAAGATCGTTCTCATCGGCGCCACCGCGGCGGGCGTGGGCAGCACGTCGGTGACGCCGGTGTCGCCGGCCATGGCACCGGTGCTGACGCTCGCGCATTCGGTGTCCTCGATCCTGCAGGAGCATTTCTTCGTCGCGCCGGCCTGGGCGTGGATGGCGGAGAAAGGGGTGTTCCTGCTGGTCGCCCTGTACCTGATCATCGTTCTGCCGCGGCTGAGGGCCGCCCCCGCGGCGCTGGTCACGGTGCTCGTCCTCGCGGCGCTGATCGGCGTGCACTTCCTTCTGATGACGACGCGCAACACCTGGATGCAGCTCATGGTGCCGGCCACGCTGCTGCTGGTGGGCCACGTTGCGCTGGTGACCAAGCGTTTCATCGTCACCGAGGCGGCCAAGGTGAAGTCGGACGAGTCCTCCGCGGAATCCAATCGCATGCTCGGCATCGCCTACCAGGCGCAGGGGCAGCTCGACCTCGCCTGGGACAAGTTCCGCCAGGTGCCGATGTCGGCCGCGGTGATGGACAACCTGTACAACCTGGCGCTCGACTTCGAGAGAAAGCGCCAGTTCAACAAGGCCGAGTCGGTGTTCCGCCACATGCACGAGTACAACCCGAAGTTCAAGGACCTCGGGCAGCGGCTCTCGCGCGCCAAACAGATGTCCGAAACCGTGATCCTGGGCGGCGGCTCGAGTCACCCCGGCGGCTCGCTCAACCTCGCGGCCGGCGAAAAACCCAAGTTCGGCCGCTTCGAGGTGCAAAAGGAGCTGGGCAAGGGCGCCATGGGCGTGGTGTACCTGGGCAAGGATCCGAAGATCGGGCGCGAGGTGGCGATCAAGACCATGGCGCTGGCGCAGGAGTTCGAGGCCGACGAGCTCGCCGAGGTGAAGGAGCGCTTTTTCCGCGAGGCCGAAACCGCCGGGCGGCTCTCGCACCCGAACATCGTCACCATCTACGACACCGGCGAGGAGCACGATTTCTGCTTCATCGCCATGGAGCTGCTGAAGGGCGGCGACCTCGCGCCCTATGTGAAGGCGGGCAATCTCCTGCCCGTGGACAAGGCCGTCTCCGTGGTGGCGCGCGCCGCCGATGCGCTCGGCTACGCGCACAAGCAGAACGTGGTGCACCGCGACGTGAAGCCCGCCAACATGATGTATCACGCCGAGACCGACACGCTGAAGCTCACCGATTTCGGCATCGCGCGGCTCACCGATTCCTCGAAGACCAAGACCGGGATGGTGCTGGGCACGCCGTCCTACATGTCGCCCGAGCAGCTTGCCGGCAGGAAGATCGAGGGCCGCTCCGATCTGTTCTCGCTGGCCGTCAGCCTGTACCAGATGCTCTGCGGCAAGCTGCCTTTCGAAGGCGAGTCCATGGCGCAGCTCATGTTCAAGATCGCGAACGAGCCGCCCACCGACATCCTGAAGGTCAATCCGCGCGTGCCGCCGGGCCTGGTGGCGTTCCTCGACAAGGCGCTCGCCAAGAATCCCGATGAGCGCTACCAGACGGGCGAGCAATTCGCCGCGGCGCTGCGCGCGGCGGCGGGCGGCGCAACGGCGGCAGCGCCAGCGGCTCGCGCCGGCGGCCCGCCGACGAGCGTGGACA
>JAOUGZ010000100.1 GCA_029865405.1 Betaproteobacteria bacterium | reverse complement strand
TGGCCATGTACCACTCGTGGGACTCGCAGAACGCGTGGCTGCGGCAGATCCACACGCACAACTACCTGTTCGTCAATCCGCGCACGGCGCTGGCGCAGGGCATCGGCGACGGCGCGTGGCTGTGGGTCGAGTCGCAGTGGGGGCGCGTGCGCTGCATGGGACGGCACAGCGAGGCGGTCGAGCCCGGCACCGTATGGACCTGGAACGCCATCGGCAAGTCCCCGGGCGCCTGGGGCCTCGCGCCCGACGCCAACGAGTTCACGCGCGGCTTCATCCTGAACTCGCTCATCTCCGATCGCCTGCCCGGCGACACCTCGAACTCCGACCCGGTGACGGGGCAGGCGGGCTGGTACGACGTACGCGTGAGGATTTCCCCGGCATGACGACGAAACAACTCGCCCTGGTGATCGACCTCAACGTCTGCGTGGGCTGCCACGCCTGCGTGACGAGCTGCAAGGAATGGAACACCGCCGGCGAGGCGGGGCCGCTTTCCGATCAGAACCCCTACGGCGCAGATCCGAGCGGTACGTTCTTCAATCGCGTGCAGACCTTCGAGGTCGGCGCGTTCCCGAACACCGAGACGGTGCATTTCCCCAAGTCGTGCCTGCACTGCGAGGATCCGCCCTGCGTGCCGGTGTGCCCGACCGGCGCCTCGTACAAGCGCGCCGAGGACGGCATCGTGCTGGTCGACTACGACAAGTGCATCGGCTGCAAATACTGCTCGTGGGCCTGCCCGTACGGCGCGCGCGAAGTCGACATGGAGCAGAAGGTGATGAAGAAGTGCACGCTCTGCGTCGATCGCATCTACGACGCGACGCTGCTCGAAGCCGACCGGAAACCCGCCTGCGTGCTCGCCTGCCCGACGAGCGCGCGCCTGTTCGGCGACATCCACGATCCCGAGTCGGAGGCTTCGCGCGCGATCCGCGAGCAGGGCGGCTATGCGCTGATGCCCGAATGGGGCACGCACCCGGCCAACCACTACCTGCCGCGCAGGAAGACCGGGAAGCGCCTGCACCCGGACGAGCTCGAGCGCCACGACAACCCGCTCAAGGTCGACGGCCTGCTGCCGCGGCCCGCGCCCGATGCGCCGGCGCTGGACGACGTGACGAGCTGGTAAGGCATGCGCCCGGCCTGGTCGGTGATCCTGCTCACCACGCTCATTGGCGCAGGGCAGGGGCTGCTCCTCGCGTTGTTCGCGGCGGAGCTCGCCGGTTTGGGGGGCTCGACGCTGTTCGTGCCCGGCGCGGCGGCATCGCTCGCGCTGCTCGGCGCAGGCCTGCTCGCCTCGTTCTTCCATCTCGGGCGGCCGGAGCGCGCATGGCGCTCGGCGGCGATGTGGCGCACCTCCTGGCTGTCGCGCGAAGTGATCGTGCTGCCGGCGTTCATGGCGGCGGCCGCCGCCTGGGGCGCGGCGCACTGGCTGGCGCAGCCGACGCTGGCGCTCGGCGTCGCGGCGTCGGTGCTCGCGCTGGCGTTGTTCGTCTGCACCGGGATGATCTATGCCTGCCTGCCGTTCCTGCAGGAGTGGCGCACGCCGCTCACGGTGGTGAACTTCGTGCTGCTGGGCAGCGCGTCCGGATTGACGCTCGCCTCTGCGCTCGCGGCCTGGCTCGCCCCCTCGCTCGCGCGACCGTACGCGGCGGCGGCGCTCGCGGTCGGCGCGGCAGCGTATCTGGGTCGCCTCGCCTCGCTCTGGCGCAATGCGCACCTGCGGCCGAAGTCCACGCTCGCCACCGCCATCGGCGTGAAGCATCCGCGCATCGTGCAGATCGCGCAGGGCGCGATGGGCGGCTCGTTCAACACGCGCGAGTTCTTCCACGGCCGGCCGCGCGAATTGGTGCGCGCCGCGCGCTGGGCGCTGCTTGCGCTGGTGTTTCCGGTGCCGGCGCTGCTGCTGGTGTCCGGGCACACGGCTGCGGCGTTCCTGCTGCAGTACGTGGGCCTGCTCGCCGAGCGCTGGTACTTCTTCGCCGAAGCGAAGCACCCGCAGAACCTGTACTACCAGGCCATCGCATAAGCGCAGCGCGCGCTACGATAGATGCCGTGAGCGCCGAGCTCGAAGTCCTGCAGGATGCGGTCGCGCGGCTGGAAGGCGCCGGCATCGCGTACATGCTGACCGGATCGGTGGCCCTGAGCTACTACGCGGAGCCGCGCATGACGCGCGATGTGGACCTGGTCGTCGAGCTTGCGGATCGGGATCCGAAGTCGATCACGGCGCTGTTCCGGCCGGACTATTACGTTTCGGAAGCCGATGTGGGGCGCGCAATCACCTCACGCACGATGTTCAACGTGCTGCATCTGGGAAAGGTCGTGAAGCTCGATTTCATCGTTCGCAAGGACACGGACTACAGGCGACGAGAGTTCGAGCGCCGCGCACGCGTGCAGCTGCCCGGCTTCGAGGCCTGGATCGTGAGCCGCGAGGACCTGATTCTTTCGAAGCTTGCCTGGGCGAAGGAATCCGGATCCGAGCTGCAAATGCGGGACGTGGGCGCACTGCTTGCGACGGGTGCCGATGAAGCCTATCTTCGCGCTTGCGCCGGCGAGTTGTCGGTCGGCGCGCTGCTTGCGGACGCACTGAATGGACGACACGACGCCTGAGTTTCGCCGGCTGGTGCGCGAGCGCTTCCAGGCGCTCGCCCCGGCCGAGCGCGTGCAGATGTGCGTCGACATGTTCGAGACCGCCCGGCGGATCGTGGAGGCGTCGCTGCCCGAGGGGCTGGACCCGGAGGAACGCCGCTATCGGATCTGCCGGCGCTTCTACGGCGAGCTGGCCGACCGCGCCTACTCGACTTTCAAGTAGGCGAAGCCCTTCGCCTGCAGCTCGGCGATGCGCACCACGCCCGAGCGCACCGCGGCGACGCCCTCGATGATCTTCTCCTTGGGCAGGTTGAGCTGCTCGCGCGTGATGTCGCAGTACTCGAGCTTGACGTTGTGCAGCGTGCGCAGCTGCTGCAGGCGCGTGATCAGGTCCGGGCGCGCGGCGCGGAACGCCGCGTCCTCCGCGAAGGGCGTGCCCGCGAGCGCATCGGCGGTGACGAAGCGGATGCCGCCGGCGAGGAACACGACACGCACGTCGTAGTCGTCGAGATTCCCCTGGTAGGTGGTCACCATGTTGTTCACGTTCTGGATCATCGCGCTCAGCCGGCGCGCGTCGGCGAAGTCCACGTGCCAGACGACCTTGGCGACTTGCGCCGCGGCGCCGGTGCTGACGAGCAGCATGGAGAGAACGAGCGATCTGAGCAGCTGTGCGGGTCTCATGGCAGGTGCCTCCTGATGAATTCTGCAGTGCGCCGCAACGCATCCTGCGCCGCGAGGTCGTCGGCGAAGGTGCGCACCTCGCGCGGGCGGAAGTCGAAGCCGCGCCCGACGCCAGGATAGACGATGACGCGTGCATCCCGGTTCTTGCCCTGCAGCGACTCGATGCCGGCGAGGATCGGGCGCGCGCGCTGGTACTGCTCGTGCTCCCCGAAAAAGACGAGGACCGGCACGGTGAGGGCCTCCACTTCGGGCGCGTACTGGTACACCTGCATCGGCTCGGGCGCCTCGGGGTGCTGCCAGTGCGGGTAGTAGGACACGTAGCACGCGCTCTTCGCCTGGCGCTGCTTGGTCACCAGCGCCTTCAGCGCGTAGTAGCCGCCGCGCGTGTGCGAGACGACGCAGGTCTTCGCCTGCGCGCGCGCCTCGGGCAGGGCGAGGGCGTAGTCGATCGCCGCCGCCGCGTCGTCCTCGAGCGCGGCGGCGTGCCCGATCGGGAACGGCGCGATGAAGCGGCCGGCATAGAGATCCGGGACCACCACGGTGAAGCCGCGCGCCGCAAGGCGCAGCGGCGCAAGCCGGGTGAGGGGGTCGATGCCGCGGCGCCCGTGCAGGAAGACGACCACCGGGGCGCGCGCCGCGCCCCTGGGGACGTGGATCTCCACCGGCACGTCGACTTCGCCGCTGCGATAGGACGCGGCGCGGGTCGCGACTTCGTGGTTGTCCGGGACGGGCATGCGGCCGCGCTCCCACCAGGCGTCGTCCCACCACCACTTGTCCTTGTCCTGCGGATACTGGGTGCTCACCCAGGGCGCCTGCGCCGCCGCCGGGGCGGCGAGCAGCGCAAGGCACAGGGCAGCCGCGGCGCGTTTGATCCTGATCATGGCATCGTCCCCTCGGGGCGCTAGCCTCCGGGTATCTCCATAGGAGGAGCCCATGGCAGACCCGCATCCGGTCGTATCGTATTCGAAGCGCGCGAAGTTCGACGACGTGCGTGACGACCTGAAACACGCCATCGAAGGCAAGGGGCTGGTGATCGACCACCAGTCGATGGTGGGCCACATGCTCGAGCGCACCGGCAAGGACGTCGGCTCGGCGAAGAAGCTCTACGCCGACGCGCAGGCCTTCGTCTTTTGCAGCGCGGTACTGTCGCGAAAGACCATGGAGGCCGACCCCGCCAACGCGTCCATGTGCCCGTACAGCATGATGGTGTACGCCACCGCCCGGGATCCGGGCACGGTCCACGTGTCCTATCGCCGGCCGTGGCGGCCGGACGGCTCGGCCGCCTCCAAGGCGGCGCTGAGAGAGGTCGAGGCGCTGCTCGACGGCCTCGCGCGGGAAGCGCTCGGCCTGCGCTAGGACGCGATCAGGGCTTGATGTAGTTCCAGCCCTCGTTCTGGCGCTGCATGATGTGCACGACGCCGCCGGGCACGACCTTCGTGCCCGAAGCGAGATCCGCCTTGGTGAGCTTCATCTTGCCCATGGTGACTTCGCACGCCAGGAGCTCGACGCTGTGGTCGAGCGCCGCACTGAGCCGGGCGGCAACCTTGGACTCGCGTTTGAGCATATTCATGCCCGGGCCGTAGACGACGATTTCCACGTCGACCTTATCCTTGCCCAGCAGCTGCGGCACGTTCTCCGCGTTATTCAGGGCGAGATTCCAGATAGCAGGATCGTTTTCGCTGACCTGGATCACCAGCCGGTGGCGCTCCGATTTCTTGGCGGGGGATTGCGCGTGGGATTGAGCGGGCAGCAGGACGGCGGATACGGCGAAGAGCAGCGCCGCGAAAACGGGAAACGTTGCGATCGGCTTCATCAGGGTCCTCCTCGGAAAGAGCCCATGATGAACAACGGGCGGCAGCAGCCGAAGCAAATCCTCTTTATCGGGGGATCAGCCGGTCTGCGGCCTCGGCAAAGGTCGCGACGACGCCGTCGCTGTCGAGGCTGCGCACGTCGCGGCCTTCGCTATAGCCGTACGTGACGAGCAGCACGCGGCAGCCCGCGGCGCGCGCGCCTTCGGCGTCGTTCGCCGAATCGCCGATCACCACCGCCTCGGCAGGCCGCACCTGCAGCATGCGGCAGGCGTGCAGGAAGGGCTCTGGATGGGGCTTGCGCCGGTCGACCTGGTCGGCGCTCACCACCGCGTCGAGCAGCGGCGCGAGCCCGGTTTTTTCCAGCAGCGGCGCGGTGAACGCGCTCGCCTTGTTGGTGACGCAGGCGAGCTTGAGCCCGGCCGCGCGCATCCGCTCCAGCGCCTCGAGGACGCCGGGGTAGGGGCGGCTCGCGCGGCCGTTCAGCCGCGCGTAGTGGCCGCCGAAGCTGATCAGCGCGGGCTCCAGCTCGCAGGTCAGGGGCAGCCCGGCGGCGACAAGGCTCTTCTCGACGAGTTGCGGGATGCCGCGGCCAATCAGGTCGCGCACGGTGCTCTCGGGCAGGGGATCGAGCCCCTGCCCCGAGAGCATGGCGTTCACCGCGGCGGCGAGATCCGGCGCGGTGTCGAGGAGCGTGCCGTCCAGGTCGAGGAGGACGGCCCTGGCTACGCTGCCTAGAACTTCTTGCCCCAGGAGATGCCGATCGAGTCCTCGGCGAGGGAGATGGTCTCGGTGGCGCCGCCGGTGGGGAAGTTGGGGTTGTTCGAGGGACCCGTCACCGAGTTCTTGAACGCGTGCATGTACGCCAGGGTGATCTCCGATCCGCCCCCGAGCGCGTAGGTGAAGCCGAGCGTGAGGTGATCCTCGACCACGCCGGGCGCGAGGATGTTGAAGGTCACGTGGTTGGCGCTCACGGGATTGTCGGTGACGTTATAGCCCGCGCGCAGCAGGAGCTGGCTGCTCCACTGGTACTCGACGCCGAGCTTGAACACGTTCACGTCTTCCCAGCCGAAGCCGATGCTGCCGCTGCCCGCGCCGAGCATTCCCGCGCCGGCGCCGGGGATCTTGCTCGAATTGCCCACCGAGGCGACCTTGCTGTAGTTAATGCGCTTGTAGTCGGCGGCGAGGGTCAGCTGCGGCGAGGCCTTGAAGGCGAGGCCGGCGCTGTAGTTCTCGGGGATGTCGAAATCGCCCTGCTCGGCGAACAGGCCGCGGTATTTCTTGAATTCCTGCATGTCGATCTTGGTGGAGTAGGCTGCGCCGACGGAAAACGCCGGCGAGAGCTGCGCGAAGTAGCCGAAGCGCACGCCGAAGCCCCAGGAATCGTCGTAGCCGCGGTTCGTGAGGTTGTTCGGATCCGAGGAAATCGCCATGAACGGCTGCAGGCCGTAGGCCTTGAAGCGCTGATAGGCGATGAGCGGCGATACGCCCCACGACTGGCTGCTGCCCATCTTGCGGGCGTAGGTCGGCGCGAAGATAAGCTGCGACAGGTCCACGCCGAGCTTGCCCGAGCCGCACAGCAGGTTCGCCGGCGTGCCGTTCGGCAAGCCGCCCATGCACACGCCTTGGTCGAGCGCCGTGCCGGGATACTCGGTGTTCATGCCGCCATTGCCGTACACCGTGATGCCCACGGACATATTCGGGTTGAGCATGCGGTTGTAGCCGAATTCCGGGATGAGGAAGCTGCTCGCCTCGTTGCCGTCTTCGGCGCCGTCGATAGCACCGCCAAAGAAACTGCCCGTGCGGCTCGCCGAGCGGTCCGGCCGGAACCAGTCGATGCCCAGGTCCATGCGGTTGCCCGCGAACGCCATGGTCGCCGGATTGTTCGCGCCGCCGAACGTATCGTCGGTCATCGCCGTAGAAGCGCCGGCGCGGCCTTTCGATTTCATGCCGTAGCCGTGCGAGAAGTAGCCGTCGGTGGCCTGCGCCGCGAACGGCGCCAGCGCCATCGCGACGAGCAGCAGTTTCCTGATCATGGTCCCCCTCCCAGGTCGAACTTCAGATAAACAGGCTCACATCCGCATCGCGCGCCTTCGGCAGGAAGGTCGCGGCGCCGCAGTACTCCTTCACCTCGGTGATGAAGTCCTCGGGCTTGAAGCCGAACAGGTCCACCGTCATCTGGCAGCCGATCAGGTTGACGCCGCCCTCGATGCACGCCTCGCGCAGCTCCGCGACGCCGGCGACGCCCTTGTCGTGCATGGTCTTCTTCATCAGCGTCGTGGCAAGGCTCTCGAAACCGGGCACCACGGCCTGCACCGCGTTCGGGATGTTCCAGTTGATGCTCTTGAACCACTCCGGGCCGAACGGCATCTTCATCGGCATGCCGGGGTTGCCCAGCGGGCTGATCTTCAGGTGGCTGAGGTCCTTGCGCAGCAGCGTCAGCCCGTAGAAGGTGAAGAAGACGGACACGTTCCAGCCGAGCGCCGCCGCCGTCGAGGCGAGGATGAAGGGCGGGTACGCGAAGTCGAGCGTGCCCTTGGTCGAGATGATGGTCATCGAGGGCGTCTGCTTCTCGCGCAGCTCGGCGAGCTTCTTCGGCAGCAGCGCGTCGAGGCGCTCGTTGATCAGGCGATCGAGATCGGATGCGTCGGACATGGGGCCTCCTTGAGGGGCACACTAATACTGGGTGGGAGTATGCGCCAAATATTTCCTCTGATAGGCGTGCGGCAATTTCTTATGCGGCGGCGCATCATGGCGTAATAGCCTGTCCATATACCCGGCGGTGTATATTGGCGCCCATGCCCAAGCCGACCATGCACGACGCGGACGCGAAGAAAGCGATGGACGCGCGCCTGGCGCGCATCGAAGGCCAGGTGCGGGCCGTGCGCCGCATGATCGGCGAGGACGAGTCCTGCGGCGACATCGCCCAGCAGCTCGCCGCCGCGCGCAAGGCGCTCGACCGCGCCTTCTACGAGATGGTGTCCTGCATGATCCGGCAGGAGCCGTTCGCGGAGGAAAAGGCGCGCCGCGCGCATGCCGAGGAAGT
>JAOUGZ010000625.1 GCA_029865405.1 Betaproteobacteria bacterium | reverse complement strand
ATCGGCTTGCCAAACTGCTTGCGCTCGCCCGAGTAGTGCACGGCGGCGCCGAGCGCGGCGCGCGCCAGGCCAAGCGCCATCGCCCCGGTGATGATGCGGATCTCGGCAAGCGTCCTGCGCAAATGCCCTTCGCCGTCGCCTTCGGCTCTGGACAGGCGATGACCGTCGGGTACGAAGCACTCGTCAAACGCGAGTTCCGAAGTGGGCAGCGCCCAGACGCCCATCTTCTCGATTTCGCGCCCGAGCTTGACGCCGGCGAAGCTGCGCTCGACCAGGAAGATGGTGAGCTTGTCTTCCGCGCCGGCCCTGGCGAATACCGTGAAGAAATCCGCGACCGGCGCCGACGTGACCCAGCTCTTCCGGCCGCTGATCACGTAGCCACCCTCGACCCTGCGCGCACGCGTCGCAATCCCATCGAGATCGCTGCCGGCGTCCGGCTCGGTCATGCAGATGGCGCCGATCTTTTCGCCGCGCAGTGCCGGCCGGAACAGCCGCTCCAGGATATCGGCGTTGCCGAGCATGTGCAGGAACTTGGTGCCCATCAGCGACTGCATGGCGGCACAGCCCGCCAGCGACATCGAGCCGCGCGCGACCTCTTCGAGCGCCAGGCAGAATTCCGTCAGCCGCATGCCGCTGCCACCCGCGTCTTCCGGATAGCGCATGCCGAACAGGCCGAGCGCAGCCAGTTCGCCGAACAACGCGCGCGGAAATTCGCGCGCTGCGTCGAGCGCAGCGGCCTGGGGCGCGATGCGCTCGTCGGAAAAGCGCGCGAAGGACTCGCGCACCTGCCGCTGCTCGGGGCTCAGTTCGTAGTCCATGTCAGGAATTGCCCCCGAGCTCGCGCCACCGGTAATCGATCAGTTCGAGCAGGACGCCATTCACCGCCTTCGGGTGCACGAACGCGAACTCGCAGTCGCGGAAACGCCGCAGGCCGCCGATGAACGGATAGCCCTTCGCTTCGAGCTCATCCCGGGCCGCACGGGTGTTGTCGACGTTGAGGGACACGAGCATCACGCCCTCGCCGTGCTTGTCGATGAACCTGGCGACGTCGCCATCCGGGGTCAGCGACTCCATCAACTCGAAGCCAACGCCGCCCACCCAGTACCGGGCCACGCGGATCTTCTCCGGCTCGTCCACATAGGCATCGTCCGGCCCTTGCTTGCCGAGGATCGGCTCCCAGATCTTCCGCGCCTCGGCCAGGTTCCTGACCGCGATGCAGATGTGATCGAGCTTGTTGATCTTCATGCCTGCCCTCCGGTGGTGGCTCCCAGAGCCTGCCGCACCGCCTCCCGCTGTATCTTGCCAAGCGCGCTGTGCGGCAACCGGTCAACGAAGCGGATCTCGCGCGGCCATTTGTAGTGCGCGATGTTTCCCTCGAACAGCGCCAGCGCCTCGAGTTCCGTCAGCCGGTAGCCTGGTTTCAGCACTACGGCGGCGACGACCGCCTCTCCCCAGCGCTCGTCGGGCCGGCCGACGACGCATGCCTCCTCGATCGCCGGACACTCGAGCAGGACGTTTTCCACCTCCGCCGGGTAGATGTTCTCGCCGCCGGAGATGATCATGTCTTTCTTGCGTGCGACCACGTACAGGTGGCCTTCGTCGTCGAAGTGTCCGACGTCGCCCGAGCGAAACCAGCCGTCGACGAACGCCTGCGCGGTATCGGCGGGCGCGTTCCAGTAACCCAGCGCAACATTCGGCCCGCGCACCATGATTTCGCCGTCGCAGCCCGTGGGCAACACGGCGCCGGTTTCGTCAACCACCTTGAGCTCGCAATGCAGCGCTGGCGCGCCCGCCGACCCGGCCTTGCGCAGGGCGTCGACGGCGCGCCCGTAGGTCGCGATCGGGCAGGTCTCGGTGGATCCATACACCTGTATCACCGGTACGCGGCACTCGCTGACCCTGCGGATGAAGGCCTCGGTGATGATCGTCGAGCCCGTGCTGATCACGCGCAGGCTCGACAAGTCGGCGCGCCTCCAACGCGGCAGTGCCATCAGCGCCTCGAACTGTGCCGGCACCAGCACCGTGAGCGTGATGCGCTCGCGCTCGATGGCCTCGAGCGTCGCCTCCGGATCGAATTTGGCGTGCAGCGAGACGCTCGCACCGGCGTACAGCGCGGGCGTGGTCTGGATGTTCATGCCGCCCACGTGAAACAGCGGCAGCGTCGTCAGTACCCGATCCTGGCTGCTGAGGTCGTGCATGTGTGTGCTGTTCAGCGCATTCCATCGGATTGCGCGCTGCGTGAGCACCACGCCCTTGGGCGTGCCGGTCGAGCCCGACGTGTAGCACAGCAGCAGCGGCGAGGACTCGTCGCCCTCGGGGGCGGGCGGGCGGGCGCCTTCCTGGTCCAGCGCCGACAGTGCGGTCGCGGGGATCGCTCCCTCGATGGCGGCGGCATGGGCGGCGAAGGCCGGCTCGACGAACAAGACACGTGGCGGGCAATCCGCCAGCACC
>JAOUGZ010000623.1 GCA_029865405.1 Betaproteobacteria bacterium | reverse complement strand
TCATCGCCAACGTCCTCAAGTGCCGGCCGCCGGGCAACCGCAATCCCGAGCCTTCCGAGGTCGCGACCTGCTCGCCCTACCTCGAGCGCCAGATCGAGCTCATCCGGCCCAAGCTCATCGTGGCGATGGGGCGCTTCGCGGTGCAGACGCTGCTCAACACCGATGCCACCATCGGCAGCCTGCGCGGCAAGGTGCACGCGTACCACGGCGTGCCGCTCGTCGTGACCTACCACCCCGCGTACTTGCTCAGGAATCTGCCGGACAAGGCGAAGGCGTGGGCGGATCTGGTCTTCGCCCGGGAAACCATCGCCTCGGGCTGAGGCGGTGCCAGGTTCGGTTTTCCATGATCCCGCGTTTTTCGGCCGGAAGATTCACCCGGCCGAAGAACGCGGGACGTATGAAGGGCAAAACCCGCGACGTGTTTCGAGTCTGCACCTGCCTCAGTGCTTCTCCGAGCGCGCGAACTCCAGCAGCGCCTCGATCTCCTCGCGGTGCACGCGCCGGTTGCGCCGGTACCAGATGAGCACCAGCGTCATGGTGCCGGCGACGAACAGGCCGAAGACGACGATCACGGTGTAGATCGACAGCCCGGCGCCGAGCATCGCCGAGTAGGACGCGATCATGAGCAGGATCGAGACGTTCTCGTTGAAGTTCTGCACGGCGATCGAGCGTCCCGCGCCCATCAGGTTGTGGCCGCGGTGCTGCAGGAGCGCGTTCATCGGCACCACGAAGTAGCCGGCCATGGCGCCCATGGCGACGAGCAGCGGGATGGCGACGACGACGTTGCTGACGAAATTCATGACGATGATCACCAGGCCCATGCCGATGCCCAGTGGAATCACGCTGACGGCGCGGTCGAGCGAGACGCGCATGGACGCCAGCACCGCGCCGAGGGCGATGCCGAGGGCGACCACGCCCTGCAGGATCGCGGCGCGCGACAGGTTGTAGTCGAGCGCGACGCGCGCCCATTCGATGACGATGAACTGCAGCGTCGCGCCCGCGCCCCAGAACAGCGTCGTCACGGCGAGCGAGATCTGTCCGAGGCGGTCGGTCCACAGGCGCTTGCAGCAGTTGTAGAAGTCGCGCAGCGTCTCCAGCGGATCGGGCGGCAACGGCTTGAGCGCCACGCCGGTGCGCGGCACGTACAGGTTGAACAGCGCGGCGGTCGCGTACACGAACACGATGACCGAGATCGCCGCCTCGGCGGCGTTGTCGAGGCCGAGGTCGACGAACGGCAGGTCGTAGCCCAGCAGGTGGCCCGAGACGCGGGCGCTGATCAGCACGCCGCCGAGCACCGTGCCGAGGATGATGGAGCCGACGGTCAGGCCCTCGATCCAGCCGTTGGCGATCACCAGCTTGGTCGGCGGCAGGTACTCCGTGAGGATGCCGTACTTCGCCGGCGAGTAGGCGGCGGCGCCCAGGCCGACCAGCGCGTATGCGGCCAGGGGATTGACCTCGAAGAGCATCAGCCCGCAGCCGACGATCTTGACGGTGTTCGACAGCAGCATCACGTGGCCCTTAGGCAGGCGGTCGGCGAAGGCGCCGACGTAGGGGGCGAGCGCGACGTAGGAAATGACGAAGAAGAACTTCAGGTACGGCGTGAGCCAGGTGGGCGAGTCGCTCAGCATGAGCAGCGCAATGGCGGCCACCAGCAGCGCGTTGTCGGCAAGCGACGAGAAGAACTGCGCTGCCATGATGATGTAGAAGCCGAGGCTCATGGCTGCGGTCTTATAGCATGGCGGCGATGCGCGCCGAGCGGCGCCGCCGGCAAGACTTTGACAGGGCGGCGGTAGGCTATGCTTACGGCCCCATGCCGCGCCCGATCCGCGCCGTCGTCAAGGCGTCCGCCCTGCGCCACAACCTGCAGGTGGCGCGCGAGGCCGCCGGCGAGGCGAAGATCTGGGCGGTGGTGAAGGCCAACGCCTACGGCCACGGCCTGGAGCGCGCGGCGCGCGCGCTCGCTGCGGCCGACGGCTTTGCGCTGCTCGACTTCCAGGAGGCGGTGCGCCTCAGGCTGGCGGGCATCACCAAGCCGATCCTCATGCTGGAGGGCTTCTTCCGGCCGCTCGACGTCAATCTGCTGTTCAAGTACCGGCTCACCCCGGTGATCCACAATCCCGAGCAGGTCGAGCTCCTGAAGCACATGGACTTTCCCGACCCGCTCGACCTGTACCTCAAGGTCAACAGCGGCATGAACCGGCTCGGCTTCGGCGTGGATGACCTGCGCCTCATGTACAACACGCTGCGCATGCACCCGAAGGTCGGCCGCATCACGCTGATGACGCACTTCGCCGATGCCGAGGGGCCGGGCGGGGTGCACGACCAGCTGCGCTGGTTCAACGAGCTCGTGCAGCCCTTCGAAACCGGGCGTTCGCTTGCCAATTCGGCGGCGCTGCTGCGCTTCAAGGAGGCGCGAGAGGGCTGGGTGCGCCCGGGAATCATGCTCTACGGC
>JAOUGZ010000099.1 GCA_029865405.1 Betaproteobacteria bacterium | reverse complement strand
CGAGCGCGCCATGGCGTCGGCGTCGTCGGGCTCGACGCCGACCACCCGCACGCCGGGGCGCAGATGCTTGAGGTAGGCGGCGATGCCGGCTATCAGCCCGCCGCCGCCAACCGGAACGAACACCGCGTCCACTGCGCCCTCGCACTGGCGCAGGATCTCCATGCCGATGGTGCCCTGGCCGGCGATGACGTCGGCATCGTCGTACGGGTGCACGAAGGTGAGCCTTCCGCGACGCTTGAGCTTAATCGCGTGCGCATAGGCTTCGTCGTAGGAGTCGCCGTGCAGCACGACTTTCGCGCCGCGCGCGGCCACCGCATCGACCTTGATCTTCGGCGTGGTCACCGGCATCACGATCACGGCGCGGCAGCCGAGCTTCTGCGCCGCGAGCGCCACGCCCTGCGCATGGTTGCCGGCGCTCGCGGCGATCACGCCCTTCTTGAGCCGCTCGCGCGGCAGGTTGACCATCCTGTTGTAGGCGCCGCGCAGCTTGAAGGAAAACACGGGCTGCAGGTCCTCGCGCTTGAGCAGCAGCCGGTTGCCGAGGCGCCGCGAGAGCGCCGGCGCAAGCTCCAGCGGCGATTCGATCGCCACGTCGTAGACGCGAGCGCGCAGGATGCGCTCGAGATAATCTTCGCGTTTCACCGAAAAAGCCTAGCACACCACTCTTGGAAACCCTGCTCTCGCCGCAAGGCGGCCTCGTCGCGGTGCTGGTCGCGGGTTTCGTCGCCGCGACGCTGGTGCCGCTGTCCTCCGAGGCGGTGCTGTTCGGCTACCTGCAGCTGCACCCGGAGCACGCGGCGCTCGCCGTCGCGCTCGCCACGCTGGGCAACACGGCGGGCGGCATGACGACCTATCTCATCGGCCGCCTCGTGCCGCGCAAGGAGTTCCCGTATCTGGAGTATGTCCGGCGCTACGGGGCGCCGGCGACGCTCTTCGCGTGGCTGCCCTTCGTCGGCGACGCGCTGTGCGCCGCCGCGGGCTGGCTGCGCGTGAGCTGGCTCGCCGCGCTCGGCTTCATGGCGGCCGGGCGACTCGCGCGCTACTTGGTGATCGCCGCCTGGTCCGCCTAGAGCCGGATCACTTCACGTCAGGCAGGACGATCTCGACGCGCCGGTTCTGCTGGCGCCCCGCGGCCGTGTCGTTGCCGACTACGGGCTTCGACGGACCGAAGCCCATGGCGCTGAGGCGCGCCGGCGCGATGCCGCGCTCGATGAGAGCGTTCTGCACCGCTTGCGCGCGCTGCTCCGAGAGCCGCTGGTTGAACGCCTCGGCGCCGACCGAATCGGTATGCCCCTCGATGATCGCGCTGCGCTCCGGATTCTCGGTGAGGAACGCCGTGAGTTGCTCCAGCGTGCGCAGCGCGCCCGGCTTCAGGTCAGAGCGCCCGGTATCGAACAGCACGTCGCCCAGCGTCAGCACCATGCCGCGCTCGGTCTTCTTCGCCTTCATTTCCTCGAGCTGGGCTGCGAGCCGCTTCGCCTGCTCGTCGGCCGCGCGCGCCGCGGCGGTTGCGGCCTGCGCCCGCGCCAGCTGCTCCTCGGCCTGCTTGCGCGCCGTCGCGGCCTGCTCCTGCTGCTCCATGGCGCGCTTTCTCGCGGCGTCGGCGTCGGCGGCGGAGGCAAGCGCGCGCTTCTGCATTTCCTCGGCCTCGCGCGTGCGCACTTCCATCATGATGCGCTGGCGCTCGAGGGCGGCAGCGGCCACGGCCTCCTCGCCGGCCACGACCTTGCCGGCCTCGAGCGCGGTCTCGATCCTGCGCTTGGCCAGATACGCGTAGTGCTCCACGACGACGGTGTCGTCGCCCGCCTCCAGCGCGGCCTGCGCACGCTGCAGCGCGGTGCGCGCGCTTTGCAGCTCGACGGTGCCGCCGCGCGCCGCGTACGCGTTGTTGACGGCGCGCTCGTAGCCGGCGCGCGCTTCATCGAGCAGGGCGTTCTGCGCCGGTGCGGTGGCGCACGCGGCCAGCACGGCCACGGCGGTGAGGGCGAGCGCGGTGTCGCGGACGCGGGCGATCTTCATGGGGGGTCTCTGTGCGTGTTTGTAGGAGTGGGATCTAGCGGGGCGCGTTGCGCCCGGCCTCGATGCGCAGGAGCTCGTTGCTTCGCACCAGCTCGTCCGCGGCGCTCTGCGCCTTTGCCGCGCGCGCCCGGCGATCGGCGAGCAAGGCGTCGGCTTCCGCGGCCTCCGCGAGGCGGCGCGCGTCGCCGAAGCGCTCTTCGCGCACCGCGGCGTCGGCCTTGTCCAGCTTCTCGCGCGCTGCGAGCAGCTCGACCGGGGCGGCGCGTTGTGCGCCGGCGCTCTCGGCCTGGGTGATCGCCGCCTTGGCAGCGGCGATTTCGGTGGCGGGCATCGGCTCGACGGTCGCGCAGGCGGCGACGAGCAATGCGGCAAGCACGCTGGCGCCGGCGACCCGCCAGCGAGCGGACATCGGATGGTTCATGGGTCTTTTCCTCAAGAACGCTTAATTGGGTCTTGCGCGCCCCGCGTCAGGCCGCAAGATGCGACGAATTGTACCCAGTCGCCGGGCGCCATGTACGGCATCGCTGTCGGGCTGCGGCGACTCAGGCCGCCTGCAGCTTGGCCACCGCCACCGCCAGCCACTTCACGCCTTCGCGCCCGAAATTGACCTGCACGCGCGCGTCCGTGCCCTGGCCTTCGGCGTCGACGATGACGCCGGCGCCGAACTTGGCGTGCAGCACGTTCTGGCCGATGCGAAAGCCGCTCGGCGCGCCGCCCGTGCCCGCCGGCGCGCCGCCAAAGCGCGGGTCGCGCTTGGGCGCGCGCGTGAAAGCGCCCGCGGTGAAGGTCGAAGGCTTGCGCTTGCCGGCAAAGCGCGGCGTGAGCCACTTCAGCAGCCCCTGCGGCAGCTCGTCGATGAAGCGCGAGGGCAGGTTGTAGCGCGTCTGCCCGTGCAGCAGGCGCGTCTGCGCGAACGACAGATACAGGCGCTCGCGCGCGCGCGTGAGGGCGACGTACATCAGGCGCCGCTCCTCCTCCAGGCCGTCCTTCTCCAGGACGCTTTGCTCGTGCGGGAAAAGGCCCTCTTCCAGCCCGCTCACGAACACCGCGCTGAATTCCAGGCCCTTGGCCGAATGCATGGTCATCAGCTGCAGCGCCTCCTGGCCCTCGCCCGCCTGGTGCTCGCCGGCCTCGAGCGCGGCGTGGGTGAGGAACGCGATGAGCGGATCGGCGTCCTCGCCCGACTCGATCGCCACGTCCTCGGCGCTGAACGCGGCCGCCGCATTCACCAGCTCGCCCAGGTTCTCAAGGCGCTCGGCGCCCTCGCGCTCGCGCTTGTAGTGATCCAGGAGGCCGCTCTTCGCCACCACGAGCTCGACCCGCTCGGCGAGCGTGAGGCCCGCGCATTCCTCGCGCAGCGCCTCGACGAGCGCGATGAAGGGCGCGACCTTGCCGGGGTTGGCGAGCGCCGTCTCGTACAGATTGCGCCCGGCGGCCCGGGCCGCGTCCTGCAGGCCTTCGAGCGTGCGCGCACCGATGCCGCGCGCCGGAAAATTGACCACGCGCAGGAACGCGTTGTCGTCGGCGGGCGAAGCGACCAGGCGCAGGTAGGCGAGCGCGTGCTTCACTTCGGCGCGCTCGAAAAAGCGCAGGCCCCCGTACACGCGATAGGCCAGCCCGGCGGTGAACAGGGCGTGCTCCAGCACGCGCGACTGCGCGTTCGAGCGGTACAGCAGCGCGACCTCGTCGAGGCGCGCACCGTCGCGCTTCAGCGCCTGGATCTCTTCCACCATCCAGCGCGCTTCGTCGGCGTCGGACTGCGCCTCGAACACGCGCAGCGGCTCGCCCGCGCCCGCCGCCGTCCAGAGGTTCTTGCCCAGGCGCTTCGTATTGTGGGCGATGAGCGCGTTGGCGGCCTCCAGGATGTTGCCCTGCGAGCGGTAGTTCTGCTCCAGGCGCACGCGCGCGCCCGGGTACTCGCGCTCGAACTCGGCCATGTTGCCGACGTTGGCACCGCGGAAGGCGTAGATCGACTGGTCGTCGTCGCCCACGGCGAACAGGCTCGCGCCCTCGCCGGCGAGGAGCTTCAGCCAGCGGTACTGCAGGCGGTTGGTGTCCTGGAACTCGTCCACCAGCAGGTGCCGGAAGCGCGCCCGGTAGTGCTCCCGGAGCGGCTCGTTCCGCTGCAGCAGCTCGAAGCTCCTCAACAGGAGCTCGGCGAAATCCGCCACGCCCTCGCGCCGGCACTGCTCGTCGTAGGCGTCGTAGAGCTCCGCGTAGCGCCGCGAGGTATCGTCGCCCGCGGCGACGTCGCGCGCGCGCAGGCCCTCCTCCTTCCTGCCCATGATGAAGTACTGCACGTCGCGCGGCGCGAAGCGGTCCTCGTCCACGTTCATCGCGCGCAGCACGCGCTTCACCGCGGCGAGCTGGTCCTGCGTGTCGAGGATCTGGAACTCGCGCGGCAGCCCGGCCTCCTGATGGTGCGCGCGCAGCATGCGGTTGCACAGGCCGTGGAAGGTGCCGATCCACATGCCGCGCGGGTTCACGGCGAGCATCGCGGTGAGCCGCGTGAGCATTTCGCGCGCCGCCTTGTTGGTGAAGGTGACGGCGAGCACGCCCGCGGGCGTGACCGCGCCGCTCTGCAGCAGCCAGGCGAGGCGCGTGGTGAGCACGCGCGTCTTGCCGCTGCCGGCGCCGGCGAGGATCAGCGCGTGGCCGGCGGGCAGTGTGACGGCGGCGAGCTGTTCGGGATTGAGGTCTTCGAGGCGGAGCGACAAGGCGCTCCGATTATAGTCTGCGCGCGCGCGCTCAATTGACGCGGATGTTGAGGTCCGCGACCAGCTTGCGGTACATCTCGAAGTTCTCCTGCACCAGCGCGGCGAACGCCTCGCTGCTGCCGCCGACGGTCTCGAGCGCGGCCTTGGCGAGGCGCTCGCGCAGCGCGGGATCGGCGAGCGCCTTGTCGAACTCGGCCGCCAGGCGCTTGACGATCGCCCGATCGGTGCCCGCGGGCACGAACGCGCCCAGCCACTGGTCGATCACCAGGCCCTTGAAGCCCGCTTCCTCGTAAGTCGGCACCTCGGGCAGGCTCGGCGCGCGCTGCTTCGTAGTCTGCGCAAGGATCTTCACCTTGCCCGACTTGTGGTGCGGGATCACCGGCGTCGAGCCGAGCGAGGCGAGCGGCACCTGCCCGCCGATGAAGTCCGCGATCGCCTGGCCGCCGCCCTTGTACGGAATGTGCGTGAGCTGGATGCCGGCGAGCTTGGCGAACCACTCGGCGGCCATGTGCTGCTGCGAGCCGGCGCCCGAGGTGGCATAGGCGAGGCCGGGCTTTTGCTTGGCCAGCGCCACCAGCTCGGCCGCGGTGCCCACGCCCAGCGACGGATGCACGGCGAGCACCACCGGCTGGCGCGTGAGCTGGATCACGGGCACCAGCTGCGTCATCGGATCGTAGTTCAGCTTGTAGACGTGCGGCGCGCTGGCGACGAAGTCGGGCGCCACCAGCAGGGTGTAGCCGTCCGGGTCGCTCTTCGCCACGTGCTCGATGCCGATGTTGCCGCCGGCGCCGGCGCGGTTGTCGACCAGCACCGGCTGGCCAAGCGCGTTCGACAGCTTGTCGGCGAGCGCGCGCGCCGTGACGTCGGTCGAGCCGCCCGGCGGATAGGGCACGACCAGGCGGATCGGCTTCGCCGGCCACGACTGGGCCTGGGCGCCGAAGGACGCAGCGAGGATCAGGACAGCGAGCAGTTGACGCCACATGGCACGGCCCTCCTAGTTGGACACTTTCGGTTCCTGCACGCCGGCGGTGGCGCGCAGCTGCTCGGCGAGCGCCTCGGCGTCCGCCCGGGTCGACAGGCGCGAGATGCGCACCAGGTAGTCGTGCCCCGCGTCCGCCTTGACCGGCAAGATCTCGGCGGCGTAGCCGGCGTCGCGCAGCCGATCGTACACCTCGAGCGCGGCACCTTGCGTGGCCGCGCGCGCCAGCGTCACCTTCCACCTGCCGCCGCTGCGCGCCGCGCCGCGGCCGTCCTCGATCTCGGTCTCGCGCGCCCATTGCGCGAGCTGGGTCGGATCGACGAAGCCCACGGGCTGCGTCTCGCCCTTCACGCGCTGGTAGAACTGGCGCGGCTGGTCCATCACCACCGGCGCCTCGCCCTCGGCGCCGACTTCGATCTTGCCGTCGATCAGGCACACGACCTGCTTCTGGGGCGCCGACTTGCCCCAGAGGTCGGTGCCGCGGATGCCGGCGGTGACGCTGGCGACGCGGATGCTGACGTCGCGGCGGCGCTGCTTCGCCAGCAGGTCGGTGGTGAAGCGAAACGCCCCCTCGAGTACGTTCAGCGCCGCCTTGAAGAAGCCGCCGCGGTCCGGCGCTAGGTCGAGGATGCGCAGTGACGCGTTCTCGCCCAGCTTGATGAGACTGCCCTCGGCGAGCTTGACGTAGACGCGCGCACCGGCGCCGGTGCGCAGCTCGTCGCCGCCGCGCAGTTCCATGCCCGGGGCGAGCGGCAGGCGGCGCGCGGCGCCGATCCCGGCACGCTCCACCCAGGCCGGCATCTGCACGCCTTCCACGAGCGCGGCGGGCGCGGCCTCGAGCGGCGCGGCGGCGAGCGCGAGCAGCGCTGCGCCGAGGATTGCCAGGACGCGATTCATCGATACCTCCATTGCCGTCGGCGCAAGCATAACCGGGTCTTTGCGCGAGGGCGATGCGCTAGAATCCGCGCCTTCCGCGATGCAGCCCCACTACGATCCCCGCAGCGTCGAACACGAGGCGCAGGCCTTCTGGGCCGCGCGCCGGTCGTTCCGCTCGCTCGAGGACCCGGCGCGGCCGAAGTTCTACTGCCTGTCCATGTTCCCCTACCCCTCGGGCAAGCTGCACATGGGGCACGTGCGCAACTACACCATCGGCGACGTGCTCACGCGCCACTACCGCATGCGCGGCTTCAACGTGCTGCAGCCGATGGGCTGGGACGCCTTCGGCCTGCCCGCGGAGAACGCAGCAATGGCGAACAAGGTGCCGCCGGCGAAGTGGACCTACAGCAATATCGCCGCCATGAAGCGCCAGCTCCAGGGCCTCGGGTTCGCGCTCGACTGGGAGCGCGAGCTCGCCACCTGCCGGCCCGAGTACTACAAGTGGAACCAGTGGCTGTTCACGCGGCTGTTCAAGAAGGGCCTCGCCTACAAGAAGACCGGCATCGTCAACTGGGATCCGGTCGACCAGACGGTGCTCGCCAACGAGCAGGTGATCGACGGGCGCGGCTGGCGCACCGGCGCGCCGGTCGAGAAGCGCGAGATCCCGATGTACTTCTTCCGCATCACGGCGTACGCCGAGGAACTGCTCGCGGCGCTCACGCGGATGGAGGGCTGGCCCGAGCAGGTCAAGCTGATGCAGAAGAACTGGATCGGGCGCTCCGAAGGCGTGCGCATCGGCTTTCCGTACCGGCTCGAGGGCGAAGCGAGGACGCTCTGGGTGTTCACCACGCGCGCCGACACGCTGATGGGCACGACCTTCATGGCGGTGGCCGCGGAGCATCCGATCGCGGCGTTTGCGGCGAAGCATGACCCGAAGCTCGCCGCCTTTGTCGAGGCGTGCAAGCGCGGCGCGGTCATGGAGGCCGACCTCGCGCAACTGGAGAAGAAGGGCATGCCCACCGGCCTTTTCTGCACGCACCCGATCTCGGGCGAAAGGCTGCCGGTGTGGGTCGGCAACTACGTGCTGATGGGTTACGGCGAAGGCGCAGTGATGGGCGTACCGGCGCACGATGAGCGCGACTATGCCTTCGCGCTGAAATATGGCTTGCCGATCGAGTGCGTGATCCGGCACCCGGCGGGCGACGCGGTGCCCGAGCCCTGGCAGGCCGCCTACGCCGAATACGGCACCTGCATCAACTCGGGCAAGTATGACGGACTCGACTACCCGGCGGCGGTGGACGCCATCGCCGCCGACCTGAAGGCGAAGGGCCTGGGTGAGAAGCAGGTGCAGTGGCGCCTCAGGGACTGGGGCATCTCGCGCCAGCGCTACTGGGGTTGCCCGATTCCGATCGTGCATTGCGCGGCCTGCGGCGACGTGCCAGTGCCTGATGAGCAATTGCCGGTGACGCTGCCCGAGCACCTGGTGCCCGACGGCACCGGCAACCCGCTCGCGAAGATGCCGG
>JAOUGZ010000622.1 GCA_029865405.1 Betaproteobacteria bacterium | reverse complement strand
CGGCCGAAACCTAACCAATCATGAGTCGGTCCACTCGCCCCCGAGCATGAAAGCCCGGTGTCGGTGCACCATGTGAGATGGCACGCAGGCGCGAAGAGGTCGCAATACGAATGAAGGCCCGACCCCGGCGCCTAACCGGACCTCCACCGAGCTGGCTCGTACCCCCGAGTGTTGCGCTGCCGGATCCATTGCCGTGGACCGGGTGGCAGCACGTACGGTAAAGAGGCCCGAACCGGTTTCGGTTCGAGGAGTCTTCCAGCTCACCGGTGCGATGCACCGGCCACGGGTGACGCTCCTGCGTGCCAGTTGGCACTTTACTCACAGGAGCATCGTGATGGAAGGACTGTCTGCCTTGCACCGGCGCGTGGCCGGTATCGATGTGCACCGCATGCTGCATGTGGTCACCGTTCTCATCGAGCAGCCCGACGGCTCGGTGGTCAAGCACAGTGGGGAGTTCGGCGGCTTCAAGCGCGACTGCCGAGCGCTGGCCGCCTGGCTGACCGATCTGCAGGTGCAACTCGTCGTCATGGAGAGCACCGGCATCTACTGGAAGAGCGTGTACGCGCACCTGGAGAACGCCGGCATCACCGCCTGGGTGGTCAACGCACACTTCATCAAGCATGTGCCCGGCCGCAAGACCGACATGCTCGACTCGGAGTGGCTGGCCGTGCTGGCGCGCTTCGGACTGGTGCGCGGCAGCTTCATCCCGCCCAAGGACCTGCGCGAGCTGCGCCTGGTCTCGCGCTACCGGCGCAAGCTCGGCGCCATGTGCAGCAGCCAGATCAACCGGCTTCACAAGATGCTCGACGACGCGGGCATCAAGCTCGGAGCCGTCGTCAGCGACATCCACGGCGTGTCTGCCCGCGCCATGGTGCGCGGGCTCATCGAAGGCCAGTCCGAGGCAGTGCTGCTGTCGCACGCCCGGGGCGCCCTGAAGCGCAAGACCGAGCAGCTCGCCGCCAGCCTGGATGGCGACCTGAGCGAGCGCCACCTGTTCGTGCTGCGCCACCTGAGCGACAGCATCGACGCACTGCAACGCCAACTGGCCGACATCGACCACTACCTGATGCGCGCCATGCAGCCCTACACCTGGGCTCACCAGCTGCTGCAGACGATTCCTGGCATCGACGAGACCGCCGCCGCGCTGATCCTCGTCGAGATCGGCGAGGACATGGCCCGCTTCGGCTGCCCCGAGCGTCTGGCCTGCTGGGCCGCCCTGAGCCCGGGCAACAACGAGAGCGCAGGTAAGCGCAAGTCCGGCCGCACTCGGCATGGCAACAACGCCATCCGCTACATCCTGTGCGAATGCGCCAACGCCGCGCGCATGACCAAGAGCACCCTGGCGGCCAAGTACCGCAGCCTGATGCGGCGCAAGTCCCACAAGAAGGCCATCGTGGCGGTGGCTCACAAGATGATCCGGCTGATCTACATGCTGCTCAGCCGGCGCGAGCCCTACTTGGACCAGGGTATCGACTACGCGGCCATAAGCGCGAAGAAAAACGCACCACGCTGGATCAAGCAACTCAAGGCCATCGGCAAGTGGCCCACGCCCAGCGCACCAGCGGCAAACGCCGCCCACTGATCCACCGCTGAACTCCTGGGGTCGGGCCCAGCGGTCTCTCGAGCCATGCTGCAAGTCGGCAGGCGCTTGCACGTCGCTACCTTGCGGGGCTTTCACGGTAACGTTGGCTGCGGGCCTTGCGCTTGTCCAACTCGGCCAGTTGCCCCTTCAGCAGCGCAAGCAGCACGCGTGCGTTGGCCTCGGTCATGCGCAGGCAGGACGCAGGCGCGGCGTCGTCGCCACGGCCGGCGACGGGCAGCACCTGCACATCCACCCGTGCCTCGAGCATGCCGCTGTCATGGCCGATGCCCTTGAAGCGCTGCAGTTCGATTTGATAGGTTTTCAACGCGGCCTCCGATTGGCTGGGCTCGTGAACGGTGCGTCAGGGTAGCGCAGCCTGAGCATCACCGGCGCGCGCCAGCCGACGCCGGCGCGGCGCGGTCGACAGAGGCCGACTGGCGGGGGCAGAATGCCCTACATGCCCGCCACGCCGCCACGCCCTGCACCGGCGATACCCCCGGACGTGATCCTGGACGTCGAGGTCGAACGCGGGGCACTGCACTTTGTGCTGGCCTGCTGCGGCAGCACGCATGCACATGCCGTGCGGGTGCGCTTCAACCGCGTCATCCGCGACCTGGCGGGCCGGCGGCTGGGTGACAACCCGCTGTTCACCCGGCTCGAGTTCCTGCCGGCGGGTCGCCGCGTGCGCCTGTTCGTCGACACCCTGGCGGGCTACTCGCGCCGCCGCCAGCCGATGCAATTCCAGGCCCGCCTCGAATGGCAGGCCGAAGACGGCAAACGCAGCCGCCGCACCCTGTCGCACGACCTGCTCGCCTGGAGCGAGTTGCGCGAGACCCTGTGATCGCCATCCTGCACCCAAGGAGCATTCATGG
>JAOUGZ010000098.1 GCA_029865405.1 Betaproteobacteria bacterium | reverse complement strand
CGGCGTGCCGCGCAC
This sequence comes from Betaproteobacteria bacterium, assembly GCA_029865405.1. The sequence continues at coordinate 8,104 of JAOUGZ010000098.1, read as the reverse complement.
GGCAGGCGGCCACGAACGCCTCGAACCGCAGTCGCCCTTCTTCGGGCGCCGCGGCCGTGGAGAATCCGGGCCGCGCGCCGCTCGCCGTATCCGCAGCCAACGTGAATTGCGGCACCACGAGCAGCCCGCCCGCGATGTCGACGAGCGAGCGGTTCATCCGGCCCTCGGCGTCCGCGAACAGGCGATAGCCGAGCACGCGCTCGGCAAGGCGCCCCGCTTCGCGCTCGCCGTCGCCACGCTCGACGCCGACGAGGGCCAGCACGCCGCGGCCGATGGCGCCGAGCGTCTGGCCGCCGGCGGCAACGCGGGCCTCGGCGACGCGCTGCACGAGGGCGATCAAGCGATGATGTCGGGGATCAGCTGGTCGCGCAGGCGCGCGATCAGGTCCTTCAGCAGGAGCTTCTTCTTCTTCAGGCGCCGCAACTGCAACTGGTCCTGTACCGGGTAGAGCGCCAGCCGGTCGATGACGTCGTCGAGATCGCGGTGCTCGGTTTCCAGGGCGAGGATGCGCGCTTCGATCTGCGCGCGCTCTTCCGCGGTAAGCTGCTGGTTGCTCAAGGCGCGCGCCCGACCCGCCGCCGGCCCCGGATCCGCACAAAGAATTTCGCCAGCCCCCGGCAGGTCGTGAAAAAGTTCACCGCTTCCATGGGCGTGTGTTGCGCATCCTAGCGTCTCAGCGCGCGAGCGCATAGGGGGTCCGGACAGCCATGCGCCGCAACGATCACGACGTCACCGACCGCGTCCGCACCACGGACGCCGCCGCCGTGGGCGCGGAGGTGCTGCATCTGTACCACAGCCTGTATCCGCGCGCCTCGGCTGAACCGATACGCCGCGCCTTCGAGCACGCGCTGCGCCTGTACCGGGGCTGCCATCCCGACTACCACGGCTGCGACACCCCGTTCCACGATACGCAGCACGTCCTCGAAGTGACGCTCGCCATGGCGCGCCTCATGGACGGCTACGAGCGCGGCCGTGCCGGCCGCCTGCGCCTGCCGGCGGCCCTGTACAGCGTCGGCGTGATCAGCGCCCTGTTCCACGACGTCGGCTACCTGCGGCGACGCAGCGACCGCCGGCATGCGCACGGCGCCGAATACACGCTCACGCATGTCGGACGCAGCGCGCAGTTCCTGCACGAGTACCTGCGCGGCACGGACCTGACGCGGTACGCGCCCGTGGCGGCGGGCATCGTGCATTACACGGGCCACGAGCGGCGTGCGGAAACGATCCGCGTCGACGGCGAGTTGCCGCGGCGCATCGGCCAGATGCTCGGCACGGCGGACCTGATCGCGCAGATGGCGGACCGTTGCTACATCGAGAAGCGCCGCGACCGGCTCTACCCGGAGTTGCTCGCCGGGGGCATCGCGGCGCGGCTGTTCCGCTCCGCGGGCGAGCTGGTGCGCCGCACGCACGCCTTTCAGGTGGGCGCCATGCGCCGACTCGACTTGCAGCTGGCGCGTGCCTATGAATACGCCGGACGCCACTTCGGCGGGCAGAACCTGTACCTGGATGCCATGCAGCAGAATGCCGGCCACGCGCGGCTCCTGCTGCGCGTCGGAGAGGACGGCCGGCTGCGGCGCGCGCCGCCGGCGCTGGCCGCGCATCAGTAGCTCGGCTTGCGGCGGAAATACTCCAGGCGGTCGATGGAGCGCACGCCGAGTTCCTTCATCTGCAGGCCCTGCACAACGCGCAGCGGCACCTCGACGCCGGCCGTGCCCCGCGCCCATACCTTGCGGTAGAAGTCGGCCAGCGACGCCACCTCCTCGCCACCGACGCCGATGATGATGTCGCCGCTCGCCAGCCCGGCGAGCTCGGCGGGCCCCCCGCGCGCGACGCGCGCCACGAACAGGCGCCCGCGCAGCTCCTCGGCGTAAAGGCCGAGCCACGGGCGCGGCGGCCCGGGCGCGCGCCCGTGGGCGATCAGCGCATCGAGGATCGGCTTCACGAGCTCGATCGGCACGAACATGTTTCCGGGGGCCGGCGTGCCCGCGCCGCCCGCATCCGGCACGATGAGCGAGCCCACGCCGAGCAGCTCGCCGCGCGCGCTGATCAGCGCCGCGCCCGCCCAGTTCTGCACCGGGGGGTAGGTGAAGATGGCGGCATCGAGCAGGTATTCCCAGCTGCCCGAGAACGGCCGCCGCGACACGACGGTGACGAGGTTCAGCGCCTCGCTTCCTCCGTAACCGACGACCATCGCCGCGTCGCGCTCCTGGAGGGCGGTCGAATCGCCGAGCGGCAGCGGCTTGCCCGAGAGCGGCGCGAAGAGCTTCAGCAGGCCGAACCCGGTGGCATGGTCGTACGCGGCAAGCGTCGCGGGCGCCGAGCTGCCGTCTCCGGCAGTCACCTCGATGGCTTCGGCCTCGATCACCAGATAGCCGATGGTGAGCACGTAGCCCTCGCGCACCAGGACGCCGCTGCCTTCGCGGCGCGCGCCGAGCGTCTGCGCGGTGCGGGCATCGGGCAGGATGCGCGCTCTCACGCGCACCACCGCCGAGAGCGTGGCTTCGGCGTCGGCGTCGGACTTTTCCTGGGGCAGCGCCGGGCCCGCGGCGCAGGCGAGCGCGAGCATGAGGACGCGGGAGACGGCAGACATCGGACACCTCCGGCGCGCGGGTATGCGCGCGGTTATTGTAGTCTCGCGCGCATGCGTCTGGTGAGCTGGAACCTGCAGTGGTGCCGCGGCATGGACGGCGTCGTCGACCCGCGGCGCGTGGCGCGGGAGGTGCGCGCGCTCGCCGACGCCGATGTGTGCTGCTTCCAGGAGGTGGCGCAGGGCTTTGATTCGCTTCCGGGCAGCGCTGGCGAGGACCAGGCGGCGGCTCTGGCGGCGGAATTTTCCGGCTACGACGCGTATTTCGCCTGGGGCGTGGACGTGCCCGGCCGCGATGGCGCGCGCTGGCGCTTCGGCAACCTGATCCTGTCGCGCCTCCCAGTGGGCCGCGTGCTGCGCCATGCCCTGCCGTGGCCGGCTCAGGACGGTGTCCCCAGCATGCCGCGCGTCGCAATCGAAGCCGTGGTCCGGGCGCCCTGGGGGCCCGTGCGCATCACGACCACGCATCTCGAGTACTACTCGCCGCGTCAGCGTGCGGCGCAAGTGGAGCGGTTGCTGGAACTGAACGCCGAGGCCGCAGCGCATGCAGCGGCCGCGCCCGCCGCGCGTGATGACGAAGGCCCGTTTCATCCGCGGCCACGTCCTGCGGCGGGGATCCTGACCGGCGATTTCAACATGCGTCCGGACGATCCGCTGGTGGCGCGCCTGGGCGGCGAGCTTGCCGATGCCTGGCTACAGGCCCATCCGGGTCAAGCGCACGCGCCGACGTTTCGATTGGCAAGCGCCGACGAGGCGCCTTACTGCTGCGATTTCGTATTCGTGACGCAGGACCTCGCGCCGCGCATCGCGTCGGTGCGCGTGGATGCGCAAACGCGGGCCTCCGACCACCAGCCGGTGATCGTCGAGTTCAGCTGAAGATGCGCGCGCGCAGCGCGTCGACGCGCTTGCGGTTGACGTCGAAGTCGCGCCGCCCCAGGCGCGACGCCGAGCGCACATGCAGCGCTCCCGCCCTGGGGTCGAACGTGAACTCCACGTCGTCGACGTAACCCATCAGCTTCGAGCGGAACTCGGCGTGCAGGTAATTGACGTCCTCGCGCACCACACGCGCGCGCCGCATCGACTCGACGGCCCGGCGCGCCGCCGCCATCGCTTCGGCGGCGCTGCCCGTGAACGGAATCGGCGCCACGTAGCGCTGCGCGTCGCCCGCATCGGCCTGGCTCGAGACGCAATTCAGCCGCCGGCCGCAGGTAGCAAGCCTGCCATCTTTCACGCCGAGGTTGTCCGGCCGTTTGCCCGCAAACATGGTGTCTTCCTCCGCTGTGGCCAAATGGAGCGCGATCGCGGCGCTGGCGCCGAAAACGACGAGCACCAATCCGGCGAGCGCGCGGCGCAGCATGCAGGAGCCGATGCTAACATCGGCGCGCGCACCGCTTACGGGGAGGCCCGCATGGAAATTTCCGCGCAACAACTCGCCGAGCTGCTGATCGGCATCGCCCGCGCCCAGCACACGATCATCCAGGGCGTGGAAAGCGCGATGGCCGGCACGAAAACGCAGCACATCCTGCCGATGCTGCAGAACGCCGCGCATCTGCGCGATCATCCGGAGCCCACGCTGATCGATCTGCCGGTTCGCGTCCTGCTCACCACGCAGGGCCGCGTGCCGCCCGATCCCGCCGTGGTCGCGCGCGATCTCGAGCGCCTGCTCGCCGCCGCGCCGTCGGCCTAGAAATCCTTGGGCGGCGGCGGGAAGTTCGGCTTGCGCTTCTCGCGGTGCGAGGCGGCGCCCTCGCGCACCTCGGGGCCGGTGAAGCCCAGCATCTCGAGCGCGACCGACGCGTCGAACGTCGGCCCCGCCATGCGCAGCCAGTTGTTCAGGCTGTACTTGGTCCAGCGCAGCGCCGTCTGCGCGCCGGCGGCAAGCTTTCTCGCCACCTCGAGCGCCTTCGCCTGCAGCTCGCTTTCCTCGCAGGTCAGCGACACCAGGCCGATGCGCTCGGCCTCCTCCCCGGAGATCTGCTCGCAGGTGAGCAGGTAGTACTTCGCCTTCGCCATGCCGCACAGGAGCGGCCAGACGATCGCCGCATGATCGCCCGCGGCGACGCCGAGGCGCGTGTGGCCGTCGATGATGCGCGCATTCTTCGCCGCGATGGAGATGTCGGCGAGCAGTCCCGCCACCAAGCCCGCGCCCACTGCCGGTCCATGCATCGCCGAGACCACGATCTTGGAGCAGTTGATGATGTTGTAGACCAGATCGCGCGCCTCGCGCCACACACGCGCGCGCGTGTCGAAGTCCTTGATGATGTCGTCGATGAGGCCGAAGTCCCCGCCTGCGGAGAAGCCCTTGCCCGCGCCGCGCAGGATGGCGACGCGCACCTCCGGGTCGCGGTCGACGTCGCGCCAGATCTCGGCGAGCTCGGCGTGCATGCGGTGCCCCGCGGTGGAGAGCTTGCCGCTCGCCTCGTCGCCCATCACGATCTCGAGGATGCCCGGCTCGACCAGGCGCACCTTCAGGTCTTGGTATCTGGAGTAGTCCATGCGGGCATTCTACAATTTGGCATGCGCACCCCCGATGATCGATTCGCGAACCTGGCGGGCTATGCCTGCGCGCCGCACTACCTGGAGTGGCAGGGCCTGCGCGCTCACTACGTCGACGAAGGCAAGGGCGCGCGCACCTTCCTGTGCCTGCACGGCGAGCCGACCTGGGCCTACCTCTACCGGCGCATGATCCCGCCGTTTGTCGCCTCGGGCGCGCGCGTGGTGGCGCCGGATTTCATCGGCTTCGGGCGCTCGGACAAGCCCGGGGAGGACGCGTTCTACACCTTCGACATGCACCGCAGGTTCCTGCTCGAGTTCGTGGAACGGCTGCAGCTCGAGAACATCACCCTGGTGGTGCAGGACTGGGGCGGCCTGCTCGGGCTGACCTTGCCGATGGAGATGCCCGGGCGCTTTACGCGCTTGCTCGTCATGAACACCGCGCTCGGCACCGGCGACGCGCTCCTGCCCGAAGGCTTCATCGCCTGGCGCGCCTACGTGGCGAAGAATCCCCAGCTCGACTGCGCAAAGCTCATGCAGCGCAGCTGCCGGCACCTGACGCCGCAGGAAGCCGCGGCCTACGAGGCGCCGTTCCCCGACGCAACCGCGAAGGCCGGCGTGCGGCGCTTTCCGCAGCTGGTGCCCGACCGGCCGGACGCGCCGGGCGCGGCACTGTCGCGCAAGGCGCGCGACTGGTGGAAGAGCGCCTGGCAGGGCGAAACCTTCATGGCGATCGGCGCGAAGGACCCGGTGCTCGGCCCGCCGGTGATGCATGCACTGCGCAAGGTCATCCGCAACTGCCCGGAGCCCTACCTGCATCCCGAGGGCGGGCATTTCCTGCAGGAGTGGGGCGAGGACATCGCCGCGAAGGCGCTGGCGGCATGGCGCTGAGCTTCGCCGACGTCGCCACCGCACACGAACGCATTCGGGCGGTGGCGAAGCGCACGCCAGTGCTCACGTCGGCGACGATCGACGCGCTCACCGGCGCGCACGTGCACTTCAAGTGCGAGAACTTCCAGCGGATGGGCGCGTTCAAGTTCCGCGGCGCGTACAACGCGCTCGCGCAGCTGTCCGCCGAGCAAAGGAAGAAAGGCGTGGTCGCTTTCTCGTCCGGCAACCACGCGCAGGCGATCGCCCTGTCGGGGAAATTGCTGGGCGTGCCCGCCACTATCGTCATGCCCACCGACGCGCCGCGGGTGAAGCTCGAAGCGACGCGCGGCTACGGCGCCGAGGTCGTGCTGTACGACGCGCACAACGAGGACCGCCAGAGGATCGCGGAGGCGCTCTGCGCCGAGCGCGGCATGACGCTGATCCCGCCGTTCGACCATCCGCATATCGCGGCGGGACAGGGAACGACGGCGAAGGAGCTGATCGAGGACGCGGGGCCGCTCGACATCCTGCTGGTGCCCTGCGGCGGCGGCGGCCTTCTTTCGGGGTGCGCCGTGGCGGCGAAGCATCTGTCGCCGTCGTGTCGCGTGATCGGCGTCGAGCCGGCGGCGGGCGACGATGGCGCGCGCTCCTTCCGCGCGAAGAAACTGGTGACCATCGCCACGCCCGACACCATCGCCGACGGCGCGCGCACCGCCTCGCTCGGCCCGTATGTGACGTTCCCGGCGATCCTGCAGTTCGTCGACGCCTTCCTCACCGTGACCGACGAGGCGCTGCTGCGGTCGATGTTCTTCCTGTGGGAGCGGATGAAGATCGTGGTGGAACCCACGGGTGCCCTCGCCGCCTGCGCGCTCCTCGAGAAACAGATCGACGCCAGGGGCAAGAAGGTCGGCGTGGTGATCTCGGGCGGGAACGTCGATCTCGCCTGGGCGGCGCGCCGGCTGGCGCGCTAGGCCGGGGCGCCGTAGAAGGCGTAGTGCTTTTCCCTTCCCGCCTTCGACGCGTACATGGCCTTGTCGGCGAGCGCGATCAGCCCCTCGCTCGTCTCGGCGTCGTCCGGAAACACGCTGATGCCGATGGAGCACGACACTTTCACCGGGCCGCCCTCGATGGCGAGCGGCACCTGGATCATGTCGGCGACCTTCTCTGCGATCATGGCGGCGTCTTCGCCGCGGTCGAGCTCGCCTGCCAGCACCACGAACTCGTCGCCGCCGTAGCGCGCCACCGTGTCCGAGCCGCGCACGCTGGTGCGCAGGCGCGCGGCAAGCTGCACCAGCGCCTGGTCGCCCGCCGGGTGGCCACGCGTGTCGTTGATGATCTTGAATTCGTCCAGATCGACGAGCATCACCGCCAGCTTCTTGCGGTTGCGCTTCGCCAGCTCCATGGCGAGCGAGAGGCGCTGCTGCATCGACAGGCGGTTGGGCAGCCCGGTGAGCGCGTCGTGCTGCGCCATGAAGCGCAGGTGCTGCTCCCGCTCCTGCAGCTGCGCCATGAGGCTCTCGCGCTCGCTCGCCTCGGCGCGCAGGCGCTCGTTGACGGTGTTCAGCTCGGCCGTGCGCTCGACGATCTTCTGCTCCAGCTCGCGCTCGCTCTCGCGCGTCGCTTCGAGGAGCAGGCGCTGCGCGGCGAGGGCCTCGGCCTCGGCGGTGGCGCGCTCGCGGCGCAGCAGGTTGATGCGGTCGCCGAGCGCGAACGAGAGCAGCAGCACGTCCAGCGCAAAGCCGATGTGCAGGCCGTAGATCGTCACCATGTTGGTCGGCACCAGCGAGAAATTGCGCAGCGCGCCGAGCGCGATGAAGGCGAGCAGCACCGCCCACGCGAGCAGGAAGTAGCGCGCCGGACGGTAGCCATCGACCAGCGCGCGCACGCCGGCATACGTGGCGACCGCCGCAGCGGCGAAACTCACCGCGGAGACCGTGCGCAGGATGCCGCCGTAGCCGATCCCCCATCCGGTACCCGCCGGTACGGCGAGCAGCGCGGCCGCGGCGACGATCGCGCCCATGACGCGGTCGGCGCGCGGCGCGGTGCGGCGCATGTCGAGGAAGATGCGCGCGAACTGGCCGCCCATGGCGAGCGCGAGCGTGAGCGACAGGGCCACCCCCTGGTTGGCGATCCGCGGGCTCTGCGGCCACAGGT
>JAOUGZ010000620.1 GCA_029865405.1 Betaproteobacteria bacterium | reverse complement strand
GGCCGTCTCGCCGGTCATCGCCTCGCCGATCTCGACGCCCTTCACATAGCTCTTTTGCTGGCTCATGCGCCCGCGCATGTACGGGTCGAGCGACAGCCAGTGGTTCTTCACCAGGACTTCGCCGTCGCCGGCCTTGGGCACGGGCGCGCTCTCCAGGCGGAAATTGGCCTCGGTAACCCAGGCTTCGGGGTAGCTCGCGAGGACGATGCGCTTGTTCATGCGGGGGCTTCCTCCGGAAGGGATGCCGATGGTAACGCAGCTGCCGACGGATGGAGTTGCCGGTCGAATTTCGCGTTGCGCCTGACACGGGCCTGCAAGGTGTAGGCTTTCCGGCAAGCAAGGGCGATGGGGACCCCAACGCATCCCGTGAGATCACCGGCAAGTTCGCAGCACCTCTTCGGCTAAGCCCGCACAGGCCATGCGCACTTTCGCGCTCGTTCTGGCCCTGTTGTCGTTGTCGGTCGCCTTCGCCCATGCGGAGGAGGCGCGCACGTGGAGCAATTCGAAGGAACCCATACCCGAGACCCTTGCGCAAGCCCACGCGGAGCTGGAGCGCATCCTCCCTCCGGAGGAACTCGCCCGGATCGACGCCATGAAATCCGCGGACGAAATGATCCGGTACCACTTCAGCCTGGGCTTGGCCATGAGGAACGGCTGGGGGTTGTGGGGCGGCTCGCCGCTCGCGACGCATCTGCGGCAACTCGGCTTCACCCACGCCGACGACATGTCCTCGGTGATCCTCGAGACCTACTGGTGCAAGCGCCACGGGAAGGACTACCAGCTCAAGGAGCGGGCGGCGAAATACGCGGCATTCTGGAAAGCGACCGCCGACTTTGAGAAGCGCGAGATGCTGCGGGTGGAGCAGGCGCGATCGGCCATCCAGTCCATGATGATGGGGCTTCGACTCACGAAGCGCGATGCTCCCGTCGTGCGAATGCCGGACAAGGCGTTCGGCGGCCAGTATCCCCTGCGGGCGCGATTCCTCTCGCCATACCGCAATGGCATCTTCGTGGCGGCCCTCACGGACAGGGGCTCGGGCGACAACGATTTCGGCACCGAGGGCTACTACTTCGATCCCGTCGGTCGGCGACTGCACAAGATCGCGATTCCCGAGGTGACCGCGGTCCACTCGGCCGTCGTCGCGGGCGAGACGGCATGGTTTGCCGGGCTTACGGACAGGAAACCAGTCCTGATTGGGATCCGGGGGCAAGATCGAAGCACCGTGCCGCTGCCCCGGAACGGCAGCCCTCCCCAGCTTGGCCTGCACGAACGGGAACTCCTTGCGGTGTATGCGGACGCCGTCTTCAGGCTCGCCGGCGGGCGCTGGGAGCAAATTTATGCCGGAAGCCTGCCCTCGCACAGGTCCGGCCCTCCGCCGCTGCTGCATGGCGACCTGCTCTACTACCGCGACGAAGGCGTCGGGGGAAGCAGCAAGCGCCTGTGGTGGATCAATATCGCCGAACGTTCCAAGCCGATCTCGCTGGATGTCGACGTCAAAGTGGTCGGGCCCAATGGCCCCAGGTGGGAGACGACGGCTTCCTATGCCGTCACGGACAAGGGCGATCTCTGGGCGTGCGTAGGCGGCAGCGGCGGTGCCAAGTCCGTTCTGCGCCGTGCGAAGGACGGAACCTATGCGGTCGCCATCCTGAACAACTCCGTGGAATTCGCGCCCGACCTCCTGGGCAGCGAGATGAACAACCAAGGCCTTTCATTGTGCGCCTTGGCGGTGCACCCCAACGGCTCCCTGGTCCTTGTCGGCAAGACCGGCCTCTATCGCTTCGACGGCAACGAGCTGTCGCATGAACTTGAATTCGCGAACACCGACCAGACGATCGAATACGACCGGAACAAGCCTCCGTTCCACTGGTGGTGGGAGCCCAGCACCGTCATCGCTCTCGCAGAAAACGCCTACGTCATCAGCGCGATGTTCGGCGGCGTCTATCTGTTGGCCGGGAATGAAGGCAAGACGTGGTCGTTCGAGCCCCTGGACGAAAAGCTGGGCGCGCCGGTCGACTGGTGAGCGCGCAATCCTTACTGCCAGGAAGGCTTGCGCCTTTCCAGGAACGAACGGATGCCCTCGCGCGCTTCAGGGGTGGCGCGCGCATCGGCAAGCACCGCCGCGGTCTCCGCCGCCAGTTCGAGTGTGAGCGCCGCGCCTTCCACGCGCAAGAGGAGCTTCTTGGCGCGCGCCAGCGCCTCGGGCCCCGCGAGCGCCAACCGGTCGCACAGTTTGTCCACCGTAACGTCGAGTTCCGCGGCCGCAACGCATTCGTGCACGAAGCCGATGCGTGCGGCCAGCGCCGCCGGCAGCCGCTCGCCGGTGAGCATGTAGCGGCGCGCCTGCGCCGCGCCCAGCGCGCGCACCAGGTAGGGGCTGATCATCGCCGGCACCAGGCCAAGGCGCGTCTCCGGCAGGGCGAACTCGGCTTGCTCGGCCGCAGCGACGAGATCGCAGGCGGCGACGAGCCCCA
>JAOUGZ010000621.1 GCA_029865405.1 Betaproteobacteria bacterium | reverse complement strand
CGGCGCCTACGACGCCAAGGCCGAAGGCTTCCTGCCGGGCGGCGTGTCGATCCACAACTGCATGAGCGCGCACGGGCCCGACGTCGCTACGTACGACAGGGCCTCCGGCGCCGCGCTCAAGCCGCACAAGATCGAGGACACGCTCGCCTTCATGTGGGAATCGCGCTACGTCTTTCGCCCCACCAAGGCGGCGCTCGCCGCGAAGGCGCTGCAGAAAAACTATGACCGCGTCTGGGACGGCTTTAAATAGGGACAGACCTCATTTACCCTTTTTGCTACTTGTCGCAAATAGGTAAATGAGGTCTGTCCCTATTTCCTATTTCCCGCGCGAGCGATTCGGCAGGAAAGGAAAATGAGGTCTGTCCCCATTAAAAGCTGGCTCGAGTCGGCCAACGATCCCGCCGCCGACTTCCCGATCCAGAACCTGCCTTTCGGCGTGTTTCGCCGGAAGGGCGCGAAGGAGGCGCCGCGCGGCGGCGTGGCGATCGGCGACCAGATCCTCGACCTCGCCGCCGTCGGCCTGCAGACCGGCCCGAACCTGAACAAGCTCGCCGCCGCCGGGCGCCCGGTGTGGCGGCAGCTGCGCCGGGTGCTGCAGCTTGCGCTGTCCGACGCGACGAAGGCGAAGCGCTTTTCGAAGTACCTCGTGCCGATGGCGAAGGCCGAGCTCTTCCTGCCGGTCGCGGTCGGCGACTACAGCGATTTCTACGCCGGCATCCACCACGCGCTCGCCGTGGGCAAGATGTTCCGGCCCGACAACCCGCTCCTGCCGAACTACAAATGGGTGCCGATCGGCTATCACGGCCGCGCCTCCTCGGTCGTGGTCTCGGGCACGCCGGTCGTGCGCCCCAATGGACAAACCCGGGGCCAGACCAGCGCGCCCGACGCCGCGCCCTCCTTCGGCCCGTCGCGGCGCCTGGACTACGAAGTCGAGCTCGGCTTCGTCGTCGGCCCGGGCAACCGGCTCGGCAAGCCCGTCGGCATCAAGCGCGCGCTCGATCACGTCTTCGGCGTGGTGCTGCTGAACGACTGGTCGGCGCGCGACCTGCAGGCCTGGGAGTACCAGCCGCTCGGCCCCTTCCTCGCCAAGAGCTTCGCCACCACCGTCTCGCCCTGGATCGTGACGCTGGAGGCGCTCGAGCCCTTTCGCTGCCCCGCCTTCCCGCGCGTCGGCGAAGACCCGCGACCCCTGCCCTACCTCGCCGACGAGGCCGACCAGCGCCGCGGCGGCTACGCCATCGGCACCGACATGTACCTCAGCAGCGCGCAGATGCGCGCGAGGAAACTCGCGCCCGTGCGCCTGTCGCGCTGCAGCTTTCGCGACGCCTACTGGACGCCCGCGCAGATCGTCGCGCACCAGACCTCGAACGGCTGCAACCTGCAGCCGGGCGACCTCCTCGGCTCGGGGACGATCTCCGGCACCGAGCCCGGCAGCGCCGGCTCGATGCTCGAGCTGACGCAGGGCGGCAAGGCGCCGCTCACGCTCCCCACCGGCGAGACGCGCGCCTTCCTCGCCGACGGCGACGAGCTGATCCAGCGCGCTCGCTGCGAGGCCGAGGGCGCGGTGGCGATCGGGTTCGGGGCGGCTTCGGGGATCGTCAGGCCGGCACCGTGAGCGTCAAGCGTTTCCGGGCTGGAGATCTCCAGCTCGCCTACCGGCTCGTGAACAGCGGGCGGCAGCGGCTGAGGGGACTGCGGGGGCAAACGCAAAAGCCCGTTCCCGGTTCCGTCCCCATCGTCTTCCTCCACGGCATTGCGCACTTCTCCTACGACTGGGTGCCGGTGGCGTCCGCGCTCGGACGCGAGGCCGCGTGCCTCGACCTGCGCGGCTTCGGCGATTCGGACTGGTGCGGCGACTACTCGGTGCCGGCGATGGCGGGCGACGTCGGCGCGCTGCTCGATCACCTCGGCTGGAAGAAGGCGATCGTCGTCGGGCACTCGATGGGCGCCCGCATCGCCGCGTACTACGCGTCGCGCCACCCGCGCCGCGTCGCCGGCCTCGCGCTCATCGACTACGCGCCCGAGTACGCGGCCGAAGGCGTGACGCGCGCGGCCGAGCGCATCGTCGCCGAGCCGGACGTGTTTGCCTCGGTGGATGCGGCCATGGCGCACTTCAAGGCGGCGAAGGAAAAGCGCGTGCGCTTCGAGGCCTACCTGCTCAAGGTCGAGGGCGGGTTCGCGGTGAAGCGCGATACCTGGTTTCGCGACCAGTACCGGAAGGTGCTGGCGGGCGCGGCGGCGAAGCCGCGCGTCGACATGTGGCGGGCGCTCGGGCGGCTGCGCGTGCCGACGCTGGTGGTGCGGGGGACGAAGTCGGATCTGTTCGCGGCGGAGACGGTGGAGAAAGTGAGGGCGGCCAATCCCGCGATCCAGGTCGTCGAGGTGGCCGCCGGGCACAACGTTGCGGCGGACAACATCACCGCCCTGGTGGGGGCGCTCAGGCCGTTCGTGGCCGGGCTGGAGGGAAAGCG
>JAOUGZ010000097.1 GCA_029865405.1 Betaproteobacteria bacterium | reverse complement strand
TGCCGCCCAGAAACTTCCAGTTCCAGCCCTTCGCGTGGCCGGCCGTCGCGCCCACCACCCTGTCGCCGTCCGCGTCCACGAACGTGCAGCGGCTGTTGTAGTCCAAGCCCGTCTTCGATGTGTTAGTGACGCCGCGGCATTCGAAGGTCGTCTTGTCGAACGCTCCGCCGGGCTTGACGCTGTCGGCGATGCCGCGCGCGACGCTGGCGAGAATGGTCGTCTCCCCGGCGCGGTCGATGACCGTCACTTCGGTCGCAGAGCAAACCTTGATCTCGTAGCTTTGCTCCTGCGCGAATACCGGCGCGCAGGCGACGGCCACCGCGATTGCGACGACCCGCGTCGAAAGAATGGCTGACATGGCTTTCTCCCATTGAGATGGGCGGCTCGCGGAACGCCGCGCCGCCCCGCCCGATGGCGGCGCTGGAACAGTGTCGCGGAGTGGTGCTACCCGGGTCGGCGCAGTTTGCGGCGGGAATCGTGTGACTTATTCACCCGGTCGGCGCCCGCCTTCCGCCTGCTTCCCCGACGCGGAGGAGCGCGTCACAGGCGGAAGGCGGCACCGATCGCGGGGCTCACGGATGGTCGGGCTGGGCGTAGGTCGCTTCGGCGGCCGCAGACGCGGGCGCCAGGCCCTGTGCCACTGCGGGCTCGATCAGGTCGCAACCCGAGAGAAACAACGCCAGCGCGAGGCCGGCGAACAGGCTGTGCAGCTTCAGACTGGACTTCGACATGGTTCGTCTCCTTTTCACTGGGCGGCTCGGTCTGCTTCGCGCCGTCCCACCCGTTGGCGGCGTGGAGACAGTTTCGCCACCGGCGTCTTCCGGGTCGCCGCACTGTGACGGCAAAGTCCTGCGGACTATTGCCGCGCCGCGCGCCGACTCGATCACAAAGATCGGGATGTTCGCGGGGCGCTCACCGCCCAGGGACCGGCGAACAGGACAGGAGCCGCTCGCCGTCGAACACGAAGACGCCGTCGGGCGCGATCGACTCGAGCCGCTGCCTCAGCCGATGCGGCGCACCTTTTCCACATGCTGTCTTCGCGCACAGCGCAGCGCAGCGAGCAGCGTCCCCGCGGGGGCGCGAAGCCCCCTGTGCAACGGCCTTATTCGAAGATCCTCCGCGCCCGCAGAAGAAGCGGCTGCGGCACCGTGATGCCGATCGCCGCGGCGGTCTTGAGATTGACGCAGACCTCGAAGTCGCTCGGCAGCTCGGCGGCGAGCTCGGCCACGTTCGCCCCGCGCAGCACCTGGTCCACGTACTCCGCCGCGCGCTCAAACATGCGCGGGCCAACGGGGCCGTATGAGACCAGGCCGCCGGCCTCGACGAAGTCGCAGGCGCCGTGAACACTCGGCAGCCGGTTTGCCACCACGAACGCGCCGATGCGATGGCGCTCCCGCACGGCCAGGAACGCAGCCCCCATGATGAGCGCATCGGCGCGCCACTCGAGCATGGCGGGCAACGCGGCCAGCAGTTCCTCCTGCGTGGCGACCCCGAATTCGCGCACGTCGATTCCGAGCTGCGTCGCCGCCGCGTGCACCGCGTCGCGGCGCACCGGTGTCTGCCGGCCGGCGACGTCCCGGGTGGCGGTGGTGACGGCGAGCTCCGCGGCCCGCTTTGCGCTGGGCGCGACCTCGCGCAGGATCTCGAGGCGCTTCTTGTGCAGTTCAGCGGTAGGGATGAAGGCGATTCCCGTCACATTCCTCCCAGGACGAGACAGCGACTCGACCAGCCCCTGCTCGACCGGGTAGGACACGCCCCAGAACACGATCGGGATGGACTTGGTGGCGCGCGCGGCGGCGAGCGCCGCCTCGGGGCCGACGGCCCAGATCACATCCGGATTGCGCCGCACGAGGTCCTCGGCGAGCCCGGCCAAGCGGTCTTCCCGGCCGCCGGCGTAGAAGCGCTCGACGGTCAGCGTCCGCCCCTCGACCCAGCCGAGACTGCGCAGGCGGTTCGAGAACGGGTTGTCGGCGATGAACTGCGGGGTCGGATGCGGGTTGGGGCTCAAGATGGCGAGAACCGGCGAGGCGGCGCGGCGCTGCGCGATCGCGAGCGGCGCGGCGGCGAGCGCCGCCGCCGCGGCCAGGAATTTCCGACGCTCAATACGGCGCACCTGTCCTCCCCTTCAAGGACGACGCCCGGCGGCCAGTGTACGCCGCCGGGCGCCTGTCGAAGTCACCTCACCGCTCGAACCCGCACTCGCCGTCGGTCTTCGAACGCACTACCGATTGGTGTTCACTGAAACGAGCTCGGCATCCTGCGTGCCGGGCCCCGCGGGATGCTTGTCGCTGCGTCGCACGCTCCACTTCGCGAAGATGCCGTTCTCGGGGATGTTCCACCACGTGCCCTGCGTGCCGAGGCTGTCCTCGTAGGCGATGCGGAACGTCTTGAACGTGCCGGCGGGCACTGTGACGTCCTCGTGGGCCTCGACCTTCCAGCTCGCCTTGAACGGGACCACGCGATTCTGCGCGTGCATCGTCATACGCACGTCGCGCGTGAGCGTCTTGCCGACCGTGATCGGAAATTCGACGCCGTGAGGTGGGTCGAACGTGAAGATCGGCGCGTCGCCTTTGAATTGCCCGATCCAGCCGCCACCGTCATCCAGCATGCTGGTCTGGCCGGTGGAGCGCTCGTGCACGTGCACCTCGCGGCCCATCACCTGGCGCATGCCGACGTACTTGCTCGCCTCGCGGTAGCTCTTGCCGAAGCTGCCGGTGGCGCGGATGTCGCGCTCGTAGGTCGTACCGACCGGCGGCGGCGCGTATTTTTCCGCGGCAGGCTCCATCAGCGCACACCCCGCGATGAGGCTCGACATCCCCAGTGCCGCGACGGCACTCTGTGCTTTCGAGATCAGCATGGTCTTCCCTCCGTTCGTTTGTCCGGGCGGCCTTCTTCAGGGCGGCGCCGTCCCACCCGTTGGCGGCGTTGGGGGCAGTGTCACGGCGGAGGGCCCTGCGGGTCGCCGTACTGCGGCAATCGGATCCTGTGACTTATTCACCCCAGGTCAGTCGAACACCCGGTCGGCGCGCAGCAGGATCGAGCTCGGCACCTCGAGACCGATGGCGCGCGCCGTTCCCAGATTGACCGCCAGCTCGAACACCGTCGGCTGCTCGATCGGCAACTCACCCGCCCTGGCGCCCTTCAGGATCTTGTCGACGTAATCGGCCGCGCGCACGAACACGTGCGCAAGGCTCGCGCCGTAGGACATGAGGCAGCCGTGCGCGACGGTCTCGGCGTGCGCGCAGGAGCTGGGGATTTCCGAGGCGCGCGCCAGCTCGCCGATCTCGCGCCGGAACGCGTACGACGCGGCCCCATGCGCGACGAGGAGCGCCTGCGGCCGCTCGCGCGCGAGGAACGCGAATGCTCCCGCGTAGCCGGCCGTCGCGCTCTCGGCGTGCAGCAGCGCCACGCCGAGCCGGCGCGCGGTCGCCTGCACGCGCTGGCCGTAGATGCTCGCAAGCTCGGCCGCCGAGCTGACGAAGGCCACCCGCTTCGCGCCGGGCGCGAGCTCGAGGAGCATCTCCAGGCGCTTGGCCTCGATCTCGGTGTCCACGTCCACGGCGAGGCCCGTGATGTTGCCGCCCGGGCGGCCGAGGCTCTGCACGAGTCCGGTCTGCATGACGTTGCTGCCCACCAGCATCACGATCGGCACCTCGGGCGCCACCTTGCGCACGCGCGGCACGAGCGCGGAGGTCGGCAGCAGGAGCACGTCGATGCCGCGCTGCATGAGCTCCGCAACGACCTGCTCGGTTCTGCCCCAGTCGCCTTCCAGCGAGCGCATCTCCAGGCGCAGGTTGCGGCCGTCCACGTAGCCCAGGTCGCGCAGGCGATGCACGAACGCGCGCGCCACGGGCACCGCCGGGTCCGGACCGCTCAGGGCGGAAACCGGCGAGTTCGTCGCGATGTAAGCGACCGAATGAACCTTTAGCCGTTGCGCGTGTGCACCCGCGCATAGTGCGCCGAGCAGCGCGACGACGAGCAGGCGGCTCACGCGCATCGGTCACCTGTCCGCGGCACTGCCGGTCCGCGCCCGCCGGGGCGACGGCGGGAAGCCGAGCGCGCTCGCTCGATAAGGCGGCCGGCGCGCACCAGGACCGAATCCGGCACGGCAAGGCGCAGGACCTTCGCCGTGCCGGCATTGACGACAAACCGGAAGGCGGTTGGCTGCCCGATCGGCGGCTCGCCCCGCCCGGCACTGCGCAGAAACCAGGAACCGCCTGCGCGCAATCGCGCCCATGCCCCCTCCCCGGAGACCCCGGCGAGGACTATAGACCCGGGCCTGCGCCCACGGGATGTGACCGATTCACCTTTTTCCCGCGCAGTAGGCCGCAGACCCCTCGAGCGGCCCGCAGCTAGCTTGCCGCATGCGTCGCGCCGGCCGCACAATCCCACCGCCCGCACCGGACCGATGAAACCGGCTTCCGTCGAAGTCCTGCCCGAGGCGCTGCTCGATCAGATCGCGCGGCGCGCGCCGTCCCGCACGTACCTGCGCAACGCCATCATCGTCAGCGAAGGCGACAACACGGACACGCTGTACGTCCTGCTTTCCGGCCGCGCCAAGGTGTTCGTGGCCGACGACCAGGGGCACGAGCTGCAGCTCAACCAGATCGGCCCCGGCGAGTACTTCGGCGACGTGACGCTCGACGGCGGGCCGCGCTCGGCCTCGGTCATGGCGGTCGAGCCCTGCCGCTGCGCGATCGTCAAGCCCGAGGAGCTGTCGCGCTTCATGGCCGACTACCCCGAGTTCGCGGTGCACCTGACGCGCAAGCTCGCGCACCGGGTGCGCGCGCTCACTGGCGGCATGCGCGACCTGGCCCTCATGGATGTCTACGGACGCGTCGCGCGCCTCCTGCTCGAACTTGCCGAGGAGATCGACGGCAAGCTCGTCATCGAGGAGAAGCTCACGCAGAAGGACATCGCGCAGCGCGTGGGCGCCTCGCGCGAGATGATCAGCCGGATCTTCTCCGACCTTGCCGAGGGCGGTTACGTGAGAAAGGACGACGGGCGGCTGGTAATCGTGCGCCGGCCGCCGGCGCGGTGGTGAGCGTAACTTTCGCACATTTTTCCTGCGGAGAACGGGGTGGCGGCACCCGACCCTTCACGCGCATCCTCTCGCCAGCGCCCCCCTTCGGGAGCGCGCCAGGAGAGGAGATCCACGATGAAGCGCATCAATACCATCGCCGCCGCGCTCGCCGCAGCCGGCATCGCCGGCTCCGCGTGGGCGGCAGACTATCCGTTCGAATCGAAAGGCTGCCTGGTCAATGAGGCGACGGTCCTCGGCAAGGTCGGCGATGTGACGGTCGGCACGAACGTCACCCGCGGCAATATCGACATGACGGGCGGCAAGAGCGATCAGTTCACGCACGACTGCCGCGTGCTCTGGTCCGCGTCCAAGGCGGGCCTGGAGTTCACCAACCGCTGCATCAACACGGACAAGGATGGCGACAAGACCATCAGCGTGGCGACCGGCACGCCGAAGAGCTTCCAGTGGAAGTTCATCAGCGGCACCGGCAAGTTCGCCGGGATCGCGGGCGGCGGCAGCGGGGAGATCGTGACGCGCTATCCGCGCGCCGAGCCCGTCTCCGTGAGCTGCTGGCAGGGCAAGGGGACGTACACTCTGCCGCAATGACGCGACGCGACCGCCGCCGACTGCTGCTCGCTTCCGCCGCCCTTCTCCTGCCCCTGGCGGTGCGGGCGCGGCCGGCGGAGCGGGTGCATCGGGTCGTCTACCTCACGCTGTACCGGCCGCGAGAACGCAATCGCTATACCGACCACCTGCTCGACGCATTGCGCGAGTTGGGCTACGTAGAGGGCCGCAATCTGGCGTTCGACTACCGCCATGCGGACGGTCGGGTGGAGCGTCTGCCCGAGCTTGCTCATGCGATCGTGCGCGACAAACCCGACGTCATCGTCACCGGGGTCAATGCGTTTACCCGGCTGGCGCAGCAGGCGACGCGCACAATCCCGATCGTCATGGTCGTCGGCACCGACGTGATTCGTGAGGGGTTCGTCACGTCGCTCGCCCGTCCGGGCGGGAATATTACCGGGCTGGCATGGGAGGCCGGACGCGGCGTCTACACGCAGCGCATCGAGTTCCTGAGGGAGGTACTGCCCGACTTGCGCCGCGTGGCACTGCTTTGGGACCAGGGCCAGGACGCAGCAGTGTTCCGGCAGGTATTCGAGGAGGACGCGACTGCCGCGGGCTTGCAGGTGATCCGGCTCGAGATGGAGAAGGAGGAAGCGGATCTCGAGCCCCACTTCTCGCGGGCGGTGCGCGAGGGCGCGCAGGCGCTGGCGACCGGCGGCGGGACCCGGCTCTTCCGGCAGCACAAGCGCGTGGTCGAACTGGCGGCGAAGTACCGCCTTCCGGACACGCACTACGACAGTATCTTCGTCGACGCCGGCGGACTTATGTCGTATGCGCCGAGCCTGGCGGGCCTGTTCCGGCGCTCGGCAACCTACGTCGACAAGATCCTGCGCGGCGCCGACCCGGGCACTCTCCCGGTTGAGCAGCCGACCCAATTCGACCTGGTGATCAATCTTCGAACCGCCCGGGCGCTCGGCCTGTCGATCCCGGAGTCGCTCCTGCTCAGGGCGAATCGGGTGATCGAATAGTCGAGATTACTTCACCCGCCCCACCCGAAACGCCTTGATCGGCTGGGTAAAGCCGCGCAGGCTCATCGACCCGACGGGCTCGAGGTCCACGGCGTCCCCCACGGCGCTGCAGGTCGCGGAATCCACCAGGATCTCGCCGCCCTTCGCCTGGCCGCACAGGCGCGCCGCGAGATTGGGAACCGCGCCGATCGCGGAGTATTCCCAGCGCTGCTCGAAGCCGATGACCCCGAGCGTCGCCTCGCCCTGGGCGATGCCCACCCCGAGCGCCACCTCGTGCCCGCGGCTCTTCCAGGTCCGGGCGATGGGGTCGAAGGCATGCAGCAGATCGATCGCCATGCGCACCGCCTTGTGCGCGGGCTGCTCCACCGGGATCGGGTCGTTGAAGAAGATCATCACGCCGTCGCCGGCGAAGTGCTCCAGGGTCCCGCCGTAGCGCTCGACGAGGTTGCCCATTGTCTCGTGGTAGTCCGAGAGCAGGTCCATCACCTCGTCGGGATCGGCGCGATCGGTGAACGCGGTGAAGCCGCGCAGGTCGAGGAACACGGCGGTGATCTCGCGCCGGTGCGGCTCGAGCATGTCGACGCCGCCGGCGATGATGGCGTCGGCGACCGGCGGCGAGAAGAAGCGCTTCATCTTCGCCAGGCGTTCGATCGCCGCCACCTGCTCCTTCACGCGCTCCTCCAGGCGCTCGTTCCACTCGCGCAGCTCCGTGGCCTGGCGGCGCACCTCGTCCTGCAGCACCTTGACGCGCAGGAGCGAGCGCACGCGCGCAAAGAGCTCGGCGTAGCGCACCGGCTTGGTGAGGAAGTCGTCCGCGCCCGATTCGATGCCCTTGACGCGCTCGTCGTGCCCGTCGCGGTCCTCAAGCGAGGTCACCAGCACCACCGGCAGGAGCTCGGTGGCGGGCTCGCCGCGAAGGCGCTGCGTGAGCTCGTAGCCGTCCATGCCCGGCATGCGGATGTCCGAGATGACGAGGTCGGGCTTCATCTCGGCGATCTTCGCCAGCGCCGACTCGCCGTCGTAGGCGCCGTCGACGAGGTAGCCGCGCGAGCGCAGCAGTTCGGCCAGCATCTCGACGTTCGCGCGCTGGTCGTCCACCACCAGGATGCGGCCGCGGCGCGCGGCGACGATCGATGCCATCAGAAGACGATCACGCCCCGCGCGTTACGGCCGGATTCGAGGTCGGCGAACGCCTGCGGCGCCTCGTCGATCTTGTAGCGGTGCGTGATCAGCTCGTCGAGCTTGAGGCGCCCCGCCATGTAGAGCTGCAGCATCTTCGGGAAATCGATGCGCGGCACCGAGGAGCCGAAGTAGCTGCCCTGCAGGGTCTTCTCCTCGAACACCATGGTCATCGGCTTGAAGGAGGCGGCGTCGGTCGGCCGCGCCACGCCGACGATCACCGCCTTGCCGCCGCGCCGGATCGCGCGGTACGCGGTCTCGGCGAGCGCGCCCGCGCCCACGCACTCGAAGGCATAGTCCGGGCCGCCGCCGGTCATCTTCTTCAATGCCTTGGCCGTGTCCTCGCCCGGCTTGGCGAGGATCGTGTCGGTGGCGCCGAAGCGCTTGGCCATGTCGAGC